>JAISZE010000008.1 GCA_031269405.1 Treponema sp.
TTTTTTCCCCATCAAACGCTATTCTTTTGCGTATTGCGCAAAGTTTAGTATCTGTTTCATATTCTTCACATTCCCACTTTTGTTTCCGGCAAAAATTATCATCTAAACTATACCATTCTTTAGGCTTAAAAACCCCTTTAACTCTTTTATCTCTGCCAATAATTGCCAGCACATAATCAGCTTCTTCTGCTCTCTGCAAGCTTGCCCGCCAGCAGCGGCGCACTGCCTCGTACACTGAACCTCTTCTCAAGACACTCTCTTCGCGTACTTTTATAATGACACATTTGTCCTTTAATTCTTTTATTACATCCATGCCGTTCTCCTCCGGCGGCCTTTCCCGCCGTTAAGACTTGTTTCCCGCCCCCATACGGGGGCCGTGTTGCCAATTTTGGGTGGCTGGCACCAGTGTGCTGCCTAGGGTAAGAATCATAACGTTTCCCCTGCTATAACGAATCTCTATATGCTTTTAGCTGAATAGCCAAATTGTAACTTTGTTGCGTAACCCCTGAAGCATACCTGTTAACAGACAGGGTTCCATAAAAATTCCCCTGTCTGTCATAAAGTCCGGGCGCGGCGGTTGCATACCTATTGAAAGGGCTTGTATTTGAATAATCATCCCCATACTTGTCGTATTTATTCATAATACAATTTGAATTATACTTCGTTGTATATGGAATTTTGGGAATACCCATCTTCAAATGTCCCCAAAAATGTTCCGTCAGAAGCGATTATTCTCAAATCACTGATTGAGACAGCATAAACCGGAAATGCAAAAAATACGAATGTTGCAATTACAGCCCAAAACACCAATAAACTCTTTTTCGTTGCCATTTGTTTACTCCTTGTCTGTCGGTTCTCACAACCAATGGTCATGTCGATGAAAACACTTTCCGCGTAAATTGTACACTTTCATGCGCGTACCACATATCCGTCTATTTGCACCCAGCCAATAGCGCGAGCGTAGATGGTGACTGACACCAGTGCGCTACCTTTGCATTTACAGTTACCCATGTTGCAATTAATCATTAGAATTGTGGCGATCCAATATAACTCTACAGTGTTGGCATAAATATAAATCGTCACCATTTTCAATTTCGACAAAGCATTCAATTTAGTTTAATTTGTACAGCTCTGTACAGTTACAACACTCAATTTCATAATCCGTTTCTTCACATAAATAACAGTATATTTCACCGTTTTCCCGCCTTATTGCCGTCTCAATTCCACCACAAAAACTACAATCATCAATAGGCATTCCAATTTCATTTGCTTCTTCTTCTGCTTTTGCTTGTGCTAAATGCAGTTCGACCTGATGTTCACCTTCAATTGTCTCCAATAATTTCTTTGTGTCATCAGATACATCATTGAAAAAGTCCTGCTTGGTAACACTGCTATATAATTTTCTTAATCCACCTACCACCAATACAATAAGAGCTCTTATTTCGGATGTAGTATATTCAAATTCATATTTGGGCAAAATCGGCCCGGCCCTGGAAAACGGGAAGCCTGTGCGTTTTATTGGTTTGACTGAGGATGAAAAAGCCCGCTAATTTCCCGCAAGTCCCTGATTTTTTCGTAAGGATACGTCGGGTGTTCATCCAGTTCGTCCAGGAGTACCCCCCTGCCTCCGATGGCGCGGTAGCCTGAAACATACTTCGGCATATCGTCAATAAAAAGAACTTCCTCTGGCTGCGCCCTCAGGGTTTCGAGGGCTGTTCGGAAAGCTTCTTCCAGGGGCTTCCCTTTGAATCCCAGCCGGCGGAGATCGAAGATTTCCGTAAAGAGATCCTTTATTCCCAGTTTTTTGAGTACCCGGTCAGCGTGTTCCTTAGGCGCATTGGTCAGGATGGAAAGCGGGCAGGGGAGGGTTTTAAGGAAATTCCTGAGCCCCGGGTCCTCGTGCAGGGCATCGGCTTCGTTTTCGGGATAGATCGCCTGGTAATACTGGTCGATGCAGGTAAACTTTTTTTCCGCTATGAGCCATTCAAGGGTGGTCCCGTAAGGCCCGATACGTTTTTCCCGTTCTTCCATGGCTTCTTCTACGGTAACTCCCATCCAGGCGGCAAGGTAATCGTGTATGCGCGCTGATACGTTGTTTTCCAGACCGCAGCGGCGGGAATAAAGGGTGTTGTCCAAATCAAAAAGGATGTGCTTAATCATACTGCATCATATATGGTAAAAGGATTTCAGAATATGCCCCTTGTCCCTGCCTACAGGCTATAGTATCGTTACAGTATGAACCTTTCCATCATCGGCTATGATCCCGCAGGGGCATGGATGAAAATGGCGGAAACCCCTGAGGAGCTCTTAGGTTACCGCAACCCCTCAGGCATCACATGGATCAATGTTGACAGCCTGACCAGCAGGGTGGATATCATCAAACTGGCCGAGACCTTCGGCATACACCCCCTGACGGTAGAAGACATTCTGGATACCGAACAGCGGCCAAAAGTTGAAGAATTTGACGATTATATCTATATCACCTTTAAGGCGGTAAACCGGAAGACTGCCTCCCGCGACGGGTTTCATGTATTTGAACAGATAAGCCTCGTTCTTATGGAAAGCACGGTGATCACCTTCCAGGAAATCCCCGGCGATTCTTTTGACGGCATACGGAAGCGCATCCTCAACAACGCCGGCAGGATTCGTAAGATGGGAACCGGTTACCTGGCTTACACGATAATGGACGCCGTAGTGGATGATTACATCCTGGCCCTGGACAGCCTGGGGGCGGGTATAGAGGATTTTGAAGACCGGGCGATAGATGAACGGGACGGGAGCTTTATCCAAGATCTCCAGAAAACCAAGCAGAATCTTATCAGGATGAGGCGGGTAGTCTGGCCCCTGCGGGAAAGCATCTCCGGGATTCTCCACATGGAATCCAAACTGATAAGCAGCGATCTGGAGCCCTTTTACAAGGATGTGTATGACGCGGTGATCCAGGCGGTGGAAACGGTGGAGACATACCGGGAGCTTATTGCAGGGGTAATGGAGATCCGCCTTTCCACGGTTTCCAACCGCATGAACAGCGTGATGAAGGTACTGACTATTATCTCTACAATCTTTATCCCCTTAACTTTCATCGTCGGAGTCTATGGCATGAATTTTAAGTTTATGCCTGAACTGGATATGCGCTATGCCTATCCTGTAACCTGGGCGGTGATGATCGTTATTGTGATAGGCATGCTCCTTGCCTTCAAGCGCCGGCGCTGGCTGTGAAGATCCTTTCTTCTTCTGATGAAGACATAGCCCTGGCTGCGGCGGCGCTGGCGGCTGGAAAGCTTGTGGCTTTTCCTACCGAAACGGTTTACGGCCTCGGGGGAGACGCCTTTAATCCCCAGGCTCTGGCCCGTATTTTTGAGGCCAAAAACCGCCCCCGTTTTGATCCCCTGATTATCCACATTGCCGGAAGGGACGCCCTGGGAAAAATTGCCGACACAGGCGCCCTGGACAGCGAAGGCCGGGAGCGGCTTGCCCTGCTGTCCGCCCGGCTCTGGCCCGGCCCCCTTACGCTGGTACTTCCTAAAAAGAGGGAAGTGCCGGATTTGGCTACCAGCGGCCTCCCTACTGCGGCGGTGCGTTTTCCGGATCACCAGACGGCCCAAAAGCTCATCTTCCTTTCTACCGGCGCCGTAGCCGCCCCGAGCGCCAACCCTTTCGGTTACCTTTCCCCTACCAGGGCCGAACACGTCCGGGAGCAGCTTGGAGACAAGACGGATTTTATCATTGAGGGCGGGAGGACGAAGGTGGGCCTTGAGTCTACGGTGCTGGATATTTCTTCCTCCCAACCGCAGCTCCTCAGGCCCGGCGGGTGTTCCCTGGAGCGGATAGAAGAAGTTATCGGCAGGGTTGCGGTTTCCTCCCCTTTATCCCCAGGGAGCGCCGGGCCTTCTTCCCCCGGACAGCTTAAAAGCCATTACGCACCGAGGACGCCGCTGGTTCTTTACGCCCCCGGAAGGCTCGTCTCCCTGCCCCGGAAAGACCGCGAAGGCTTTCTTTTTTTTGACCGTTCTTCCTGCGGCGCCTGGCTGGCTGCGGGAAAGGCCGGGGACGGGGGAAAGGTCTTTTTTCTTTCAGAGACCGGAAAAGCGGCGGAAGCTGCGGCCAATCTTTTCGACATTCTCCACACGATGGATGAACTCGGCCTCTCCCTGATCCGGGCTGAAGAAGCGCCTCCCGGAGGCCTGGGGGCCGCCATAAACGACCGGCTCAGGCGGGCTGAGGCCGCAGGCGGAACAGCGGTTAACTGATCAAGAACCGGGGATCTCAAAAACCCCTTCCAGAATATGCCTCGGCTGGTAGGGGAAAGAAGGGATATCCTCCAGGGCGGTTACGCCGGAAAGTACCAGGATTGTTTCGATTTCCGATTCTACCCCGGCAACAATGTCCGTATCCATGCGGTCGCCGATGATAGCCGTATCCTCACGCCTGGTATTAAGGCGCCGTAAACCGTGGCGCATCATCAGGGGATTGGGCTTTCCCACAAAATAAGCCTTCTTACCCGTAGCCATCTCGATAGGCGCCACCAGGGATCCGCAGGCAGGCACTATCCCCGCCTCTGTGGGGCCTGTAAGGTCCGGGTTGGTTCCGATGAGCCGGGCCCCTCCCAGTACCAGGCGCACCGCCCGTTCCAGGGCCTCAAGGCTGTAGCCCCTGCCTTCGCCTACTACCACATAGTCGGGGTTCACATTGTTCATGGTAAAGCCCATATCGTAAAGAGCCTGGATAAGCCCCGGCTCCCCGATAACAAAGACCGAACCTCCGGGACGCTGGGAAGCGAGAAAACTTGCGGTAGCCAGGGCGCTGGTATAAAAATGCTCCGGTTCCACCGTTATCCCCAGGCGGTGCAGTTTCTGGGATAGCTCAAGCGGCGAGCGCTCGCTGGAATTGGTCAAAAAGAGGTAGGGCTTCCCGTTATCCTCCAACCACTGGACAAAGTCCACAGCGCCGTTAAGGACCCTGTTGCCGTGGTAGATGACGCCGTCCATATCGATGATAAAGGCTTTTTTGCCCCTGATGAGCTCCAGATTTTTCATAACATCAAGTATAAACTATCCTTGTAAAAACAGCTATAAGCCTGTATTATGCCCCTATGATCATCGTTTTGTCAAAAGACATTACTCCTCATGATAAGGAGATAATCCGTATATTCCTGAAGGATCGGGGGTTTACTACCAGGGACCAGGTTTTGGGAGAAGATGCCGTTATCGGCGCTTCCGGCAAGGGGGTAGTGGACATCAAGGAGCTGGGCCTTCTCCCGGGGGTTGAGCGGGTAGCCGCCACATCAAAGCCCTATGAGCTTGTGTCACGGGAAACCCGGAACGAAGACACTATTGTTACTGTAGGCGCCGCGGGAACTCCGGCGGTAAAAATCGGCGGCTCCAGGATTACGGTCATTGCCGGCCCCTGCGCTGTTGAAAGCAAAGGCCAGATTATGGAAACCGCCGCTCTTGTCAGGGAATCCGGGGCTGTGCTCCTCCGGGGGGGGGCCTATAAACCCCGTACCAGCCCCTATGCCTTTCAGGGCCTGGGGATGCAGGGCCTTGAGTACATGAAGGCCGCCGGGGAAGCCTTCGGGCTCCCTATAGTAACCGAAGTCGTTTCGCCTGAGCTTGCCGTACAGATGAAGGACCTTACCGACATGTTCCAGATAGGCGCCAGGAATATGCAGAACTTCGAGCTCCTCAAGAAAGCCGGTTCCCTGGGCAAGCCTGTGCTCCTGAAGCGCGGCCCATCTGCAACCATCGAAGAATGGCTCCTATCTGCAGAATACCTTTTGGCGTCAGGAACCAGGGACGTGGTCCTCTGCGAACGGGGCATCAGAACCTTCGAGACCTATACCCGGAACACCCTGGATATTTCGGCTATCCCTGTGGTAAAAGGCCTTTCCCACCTGCCGGTCATTGTTGACCCCAGCCACGCCGTAGGTATACGGGCCAAGGTAAGCCCTGTCGCTCTGGCCGCCATAGCCGCCGGCGCCGACGGCATCACTGTGGAAGTGCACCCCAGGCCTGACGAGGCCCTTTCTGATGGCCCCCAGTCCCTTTACCCTGAACAGTTTGAAAAACTCATGCGGGACATCGAGGCCCTTTCTCCGGTGGTTGGGAAAGAACTCCTTCGCACACCCAGGCCCTTTCACGGCGGCCATGCCTTTTCGGGTGTAGAGAATTTGAAAGATTCCCCTAAACAGCCTGTTTTGGAGGAACAGGCGATAGCCTTTTGCGGCGAAGCCGGCGCCTATGCCGAGCAGGCCCTGACCAGGGTTTTTGGCGAAGACGCCCCAAGAATAGGGGTTTCGTCGTTTCCAGGCGTTTTCGACGCCGTTCTGGATGGTTCCGCCTCCGCCGGGGTGGTGCCTGTAGAGAACAGCCAGACCGGTTCTATCCACGAAAACTATGACCTGTTCCTGCGCTACCCTGACACCGCCATTGTGGGCGAACTCAAGCTCAGGATCGTCCACTGCCTCATCGCCGATGAGCGGGCCGATATAGACACTATACGCATCGTCCGTAGCCACCCCCAGGGTTTCGCCCAGTGCAGGGAATTTCTGGACAAGCACCCTGAATGGACCCTGGAGCCGGCTACTACCACGGCTGCCGCTGCGTCCTCTATAGCCCGTGACGGGGCCGTCAAAGTAGCCGCTATCGCCGGAGAAGCTGCCGCCAGGGTCCACGGCCTCAAGATTCTGCGGGAAGGCATCGAGACTAACCCTCTTAACTATACCCGTTTTGTCATCATCGCCCGCCGGGAAGGGGAGAAAGCCCCGGTCCCCCCCAGCCTCGGTTCAGGCCGGCCCAGCAAAGCGAGCCTCGTGTTTTCCGTCCCTGACGAACCCGGCAGCCTTTTCGCCTGCCTCCGCATCCTGAGCGACAAGGGCATCAACCTTTCCAAACTGGAATCCCGCCCCATTCAGGGCAAGCCCTGGGAGTACCTCTTCTACGCGGACGTAAATATCCCCGAATCCGAAGACGCCTTCGGCACGGTACTGGAGGAACTTAAAACCAGGACCAGGGACTTCCACTTCCTGGGCGCCTACCGCGCTGCGATGTAAGGGAGCGTCTACACCGTGCCAACAAACAAGAGCGCCCTCCCAGGGAGAGCGCTCTTGTACTATGAGCCGTGCAGGATTCGAACCTCCGACCACCGCCTTAAAAGGGCGATGCTCTACCTACTGAGCTAACGGCCCGCATATTTTATAATAGTACCAATTTCTGCGGTTTTGGTCAAGCAGATGTTGCCGGGGAAGATGAGCCTGATATCTAAATGTAAAATTTTAGAAAAAAGTTCAAAAATCCTTGAAAAAATAAAACATACATGGTATATTCCTAGTATAAAATGAATTTGTTCCGAAAACGGAAGTTTTGGAACAGCCTCAATTAACCAAGTAAGAAGGAGAATAAAAATGAAGCACTCAGCACTCAGCACTCAGCACTCAGCACTCAGCACTCAGCACTCAGCACTCAGCACTCAGCACTCAGCACTCAGCACTCAGCACTCAGCACTCAGCACTCAGCACTCAGGGTAATTGCGCTTTTAGCCCTCGCCCTGATGCTGGCCGCCTGCGATATGGGCGGTGGTACGGATCCCAATGACATTACCGGGATTGATTATACCAACTACACCACAGATTATTCGGTTCGGATAACGAACAATTCCAGCGTAGATCTGGTAGTTTTTAAGGGAACCGTATCCAAATCTACTCTCATGGGGGGTGTAAAAGCCAAAGACTCAAATCATGGGATGAAAAAGGACCCCGCTTTATTCCCTGCTACCGGGGACTTTCCGCTGGTGTTTATTACGGAAGACCAGTATGAAAATAATAAAAACGATCTGGATGTTCTGAACCAAGCCCCCTATGCACGGG
>JAISZE010000089.1 GCA_031269405.1 Treponema sp.
AGTCATGTCCATAGGCCGGACCTTCGAAGAGGCTTTGCAGAAGGCCCTTCGCATGACCGGCATCGGCGCGCCGGGGCTGGCTGCGGAGGACGGTTTCTGCGGCAACGGCAGAAACGACATCAGGGATGCGCTGCAGAAACCCACAGACCGGCGCATCTTCATCATCTACCGGGCGTTGATGGAAGGCTGGTCTGTGGAAAAAATTTACAAGCTCACCAAAATCGACAAATGGTTCCTTTATAAAATCGCCAACGCCCTTGATGCGGAGCAACAACTGCGGGAAACAAAGCAGGCTGACCGGGAACTCCTGGGCAGGGCGAAACGCCTGGGCTTTTCGGACGCCCGTATCGGGGAGTTTACGGGTATGAAGGAGGCCGAGGTCCGGGCCCTGAGGGAAGAGTACCGCATACGGCCTGTGGTAAAGCAGATAGACACCCTGGCCGCGGAATACCCTGCAAAAACTAATTACCTCTATATGACTTACGGCGCTGTAAACCCCGGTTCGGGCGCTTCGGACGATATAGCCCCTTCGGGCAGAGGGGTGATGGTCCTGGGTTCCGGGGCCTACCGCATCGGGAGCAGCGTGGAGTTCGACTGGTGCTGCGTCAACGCCGTGGAGACTGCCAGGAAGCTGGGCCGCTATTCCATCATGGTGAACTGCAATCCCGAGACGGTGTCTACCGACTACGATGTATGCGACAGGCTCTACTTCGAGGAGCTTACCCTGGAACGGATCCTGGACATCTACGAGCGGGAGCGGCCTGACGGGATCATCCTTTCCATGGGCGGGCAGATCCCCAACAACCTGGCAACAAAGCTTTACGCCGCCGGGGCGGTGATCTACGGCACCAGCACCCGGTCTATCGACATGGCGGAAGACAGGAACAAATTTTCCGCCCTTCTGGACAGCCTCGGCGTGGAGCAGCCGGAGTGGAAGGAACTCACAGATCTGGATTCCGCCAAGGCCTTTGCCGCCCGTGCCGGTTATCCGGTGCTTATCCGGCCCAGCTACGTTCTTTCCGGCGCGGCTATGAACGTGGCCTGGAACGACGGGAGCCTTGAACAATTCCTGGGCCTTGCGGCGGACGTTTCTCCTGAACATCCGGTGGTGATTTCCAAGTTTATCGAAAACTCGAAAGAGATAGAAATTGACGCTGTGGCAAAACGGGGGGAAATCCTCTTCGACGCCATTACGGAGCACATCGAAAACGCCGGGGTCCATTCCGGGGACGCCACGGTGGTGCTTCCTGCCCAGCGGCTCTATATCGAAACTATCAGGAAGATCCGCCGCATCGCGGAGCAAATCTCCTCGGCCCTGGACATTACCGGGCCTTTCAATATCCAGTTCCTGGCCCAGCGCAACAGGGTCCGGGTCATCGAGTGCAACCTCCGGGCCAGCAGGAGCTTCCCTTTCTGCTCCAAGATCAGCAGGGTCAACATGATAGACATGGCGGTCAGGGCTATGCTGGACGAAACAGTGGAAAAGGCCCCTGCTTCCGCCCTGGACCTCCCGTGGGTAGGGGTCAAGGCAGCGCAGTTCAGCTTCTCCAGGCTCCACGGCGCGGACCCGGTTACCGGGGTGGAGATGGCTTCTACCGGCGAAGTGGGCTGCATCGGAAGCGAAATAGGCGACGCCTTTCTCAAGGCCCTGCTTTCGGTGGGCTACCGGATCCCAAAGAAACGCATACTCCTTTCCACAGGGCCTATAGAAGACAAGCTGGACTTCCTGGATTCCGCCAAAAAGCTTGTGGAGATGGGCTACGAACTGTACGCTTCCCGGGGGACAGCCAAGTTCCTCTCTTCCAGCGGTGTCCCTGCTCAGGCCCTTAACTGGCCCCTGGAATCCAGGGAACCCAATATCGCGGGGTATATCCGGCGCCGGGAAGTGGATATGATCATCAATATCCCTAAAAACAACAGAGAGACGGAACTGAAGAACGATTACCTTATCCGCCGTATGGCTATAGACTTCGATATCCCTCTTTTCACCAACATCAAGGTAGCCAGGGAATTTATCGACGCTATGGTTTACGAACGGGAGAAGGGGCTGGAGATAAAAGCCTGGGAGGAGTACCGGTAGATGTACGCGCCTATTAACGGAACAAAGATCTTTTTCGATATAGACGGCCTTGAATACGAAGCTGCCGGAAAAGTTATGAGGCAAAAGCCCGTCTGCTTCATCCTCCACGGAGGGCCCGGGGACGATCACACTTCCTACCTCCCTGCTTTGGACCCTCTTAGGGAATATATGCAGTTAGTTTACATCGACTTCAGGGGATCGGGCCGCAGCGCCTGTCCCGACGAGCGCGGTTATATTATAGAACAGAACGTGCTGGACATTGAGGCCCTGCGGAACTACCTGGGGCTGGAAAAAATAGCCCTCTTCGGCCAGTCCTACGGCGGCATTGCGGCCCAGGCTTACGGCGTCAAATACCCGGACAAACTCAGCTTCCTCATACTCCTGACAACGGCGTCTAATTACCGGGTTTTTGAAAAAGCCAGGGAGGAACTGCGGAAACGGGGTACGCCTGAGCAGATCGCTATGGCCGAAAAATACCTCTGGCCCGGGGCCTTTCCGGACAACGAGACGTACCTGGAATTCTACAGGGCCTTCGCCAGCCTCTACACCCTAAAGCCTGTGAACATGAAAGCCTTCGATGAAGCCATGAGCCGGGCCGCCCTGTCTTACAGGGCTTTCAACAGGGGCTTTGGCGGGGATCTTCAGACTTTTGACTTCAACAAGGATCTGCATAAGATCGCCTGTCCTACGCTGCTCATCGGGGCGCAGGAAGACTGGATCTGCCCCGTTGCGTGTACCGAAGAGACCGGGGGGCTTATCCCGAACTGCCGGACCGTCATCATCAGACATTCGGGCCACATCGTCCTGGGGGATCAGTACGAAAAGACTATGGACGCCGTTGTTTCGTTTATTCGTGCTGTTACCGCCGCGGAAAATACAAACTTGACATTCCCGCCGCTTGAGGACCACAATAGATAAGTTTCCATTCAATTTTTCAGGAGAGAATCATGAGTCAAAATATTCCGGAAGTAAAACTGGGGATCATCGCGGTCTCCCGGGACTGTTTTGTACTGTCCCTTTCAGAGACCCGCAGGCAGGCGGTGGTCCAGGCGTGTGCCAAAAAAGGCATTTCCAT
>JAISZE010000046.1 GCA_031269405.1 Treponema sp.
CTATGGGACAGCAACGACGGTTTTGACCTTACCCTCAAGGCCCGGGACTACAACTTCTTTGGCACCATGACCCCCCTCCGGGTAGACCTGGGCTACCAGTACAACACCCGGCGGGAAACTAACTTTAATTTCCTTATTGATTCGGACATACCCTTTTCCGCCCTGGGCTTCAACTGGAACATCAACTTTGATAACCGCTTCGACTATATGTGGAAGGAATCCCTGGGCTACACCAACACCAGCGGCATATCCATGGAACTCCCCTGGCGGCGCAGCACCTTCACCTTCGATTTGACCCACGAGATCAACTGGTATCCCGGAAACGGTTCCTGGGAAGAAAGCCGGGGTTACGGAAAGTTTTTTGAAGGGCTGATTAATTCGATCAGCACCGGCGTGGAATGGCGGATCCCCACCGGCCTGGATGCCTTCAGTTTTGGAGAGATCATCTATACCCCCCGGCTGCGGCAGAGCATCAACTACAACCCCGGAAGCTGGGACATGCAGGAGTGGCGGGAACTCCGCCAGTCCTACAGTACCAGCCTCGATCAGACACTGGGCTTTGGCCGGGTAGACTGGATCGGGAACTTCCGCCGGGGCCTGGACGTTTATTTTGAAAACAACAACAATTTCGACTATGCCCGCCGGGCCTGGAACAACAGCTACACCATAAACGGTACCGCCCACTTCCTCCCCGGCAACAATTACGGCATCACCACCCGGCTGCAGATCCGCCACTGGTTTTACAATTTTCCCCGGGACCTCCACTACAGCGCTGGGGATGTCCTCCGGGGCGTACTGGACGACGATATCGCCGCCGATTTCATGGTCTCCCTCAACCTCGAATTCCCCCTCCGCATAGCGATCCACCCCTCGAACTGGTTCAAGAAATCCAAGCTGCGGATCTTCGACTTTGAACTTTTCCTGTCCCCCATCCTGGACATCGCCTTTGTCCACCTCTCAAAATCTGTAAACGGTCAGGATACCCTCAGCGCCTATTACACCGGGGGCCTGGAGATCCTCGTATTCCCCGATATCATGCGGAGCTTTTACCTCCGCCTCAGCGTCGGCTTCGATCTGGATAAATTCTTCTGGGACTACCGCATCCCCTCGCCCGAATTTTTCCTCGGCCTGGGACACTTCTTCGATTAAGGACAAGGGCCCCGGTTTCGGGGAAACAGTATAATTTTGCGATGTATGAAAACCCGGATCAGCTAAAAAAGCAAATTGCCCTGGGGGAAGACTCCAGCCTGGAAATCAAGGACCTGCGCTACAAGGGTAACGCCGTATCCAGCCCCCACTCCGCCTCAATGGCCGATGAACTGGCGGCCATGGCGAATACCACATCCGGGCTCTTTGTCCTGGGGGTGGATGACAAAACCCGCCGAATAAACGGACTGCCCCCGGATAAACTGGACAGCACCGAAACCTGGCTGCGGAACATCGCAAACGATCTCATAAGCCCCCCCCTGGCCTGCCATATCCGTAAATTGTCCATCCAAACAGATGAGGGTCAGGAGAAGGTAATTATAAGTATAGGGGTGCCAAAAAGTATCTTTGTGCACAAAAGCCCCGGCGGCTACTTCCACCGAATCGGCAGTTCAAAAAGAGAAATGCCGCCGGATATCCTGTCCAGGCTGTTTCAACAGCGATCCCAAACCCGGCTCATCCGCTTTGACGAACAGATCGTTTACGATGCGGATATTCACGCCCTCAGCAGGGAACTCTGGGAACGGTTCAAGACCCCCCTTTCCCCAGAAAACGGCGAGGAATTCCTCATAAAACTCAAATTGGCCGCCCCCGATGAGGAGGGCGTCCTGCACCCCACCATAAGCGGGTTGCTCATGGCTTCGGAGACCCCCCAGGCTTATATCCCCAATGCCTTCATACAGGCGGTATGCTACAACGGCAGACAGCAGGACGCGCGGCAGCTTGATTCTCAGGATATTACCGGCCCCCTGGATATCCAGATAAAAAGGGCCTGCCAGTTTGTCCGCAGTAATATGAAGGTAGCGGCAATAAAAAACCCCGGCAGAATAGAATTCCCCCAGTATTCCATGAACGCCGTGTTCGAGGCTGTCGTGAACGCCGTCGCCCACCGGGATTATTCGATTTACGGATCAAAGATACGGCTGCAGATGTATCAGGACCGGCTGGAACTCTATTCACCCGGTGCCATACCAAATACCATGACTATCGAAAGCCTCCCCCTGCGCCAGTGCGCCCGCAATGAACTGGTAACCTCCCTCCTGGCCCGCTGCAGGATGAACGTTGACGCGGAGGGAAGCAGCCGGGTCTACATCATGGACAAACGGGGCGAAGGAGTCCCCATCATCTTTATCGAAAGCGAAAAACTATCGGGCATACGGCCGGAATACATCCTTATCGACGATGCCGAACTGCGGCTCAGCATCTTCGCGGCGCACTTCGATCCGGCCTGGGACACTTCTTCGATTAAAGAATCCGGTAAATGACAAAGACCATAAGAAATATATTCAAAAAACTCAACATCCTCCTGGACCGGAAGCGTAAAATATATCTTATCCTTCTGTTTTTTCTGGTTCTCATACTTTCCGCAGTCGAAACCGTCGGGGTTTCGGTGGTAATGCCCTTTATCTCCGCCGCATCGAACCCCGGCATAATCGATTCCGGCTGGTATAAATACTTCTTCGATCTCCTGGGCTTTAACAACAAGAATACCTTTATTATTTCCTTTGGCCTTGTCATAATCGCCTTTTATGTCTTCAGGTCCCTGTTCAATATTTTTTACAATTATTCCATAAATAAATTTTCCCTGGGGACCTTCCGTTACTTCGCGGCCCGCCTCTTCAAAACCTACCTGGCCCTTCCCTACAAGGTCTATGTCCAAAAAAACCCCTCTGTCTTCGAGCAGATGATCAACGGCGAAGCCGGTAATCTCAGTAATTTGTTGTTAAACCTGCTACAGATGCTTTCAGAATCCTGCACCGCGCTCTTTTTGTATTTCTTCATGATTCTGGTCAACTGGCAGATAACCCTGGTCCTGACCTTCATACTCATCTCAATAGCCCTTCTTTCCTTCGGTACCTTGGTACGGTTCAGCAAAAAACTGGGGGAAAGGCGTTATGCCGCCAACATAAAACTGAGCCGAACCCTGTGGGAAACCTTTGGCAATTTTAAATTTATAAAACTAAAGGGCAACGAGGATAAAATATTCCGCGTTTTTTCCGACTCTACCTCCAATCTGTCCCATACTTCCATACTCAGCGCCACATTGGGAACCATCCCCAAGAATGTCCTGGAAAATCTGGGTTTTTCCCTTTTGATCGCCGTGGTGTGCTATATCCTGTGGCGCTACGATTCCGCGGACATGGTCATCCCCGTTATATCCATGTACGCCCTTGCCCTGTACCGGATGCTGCCGGCGATAAACCGCATACTGGAGCACAGCAATTCGATAGCCTTCAGGCAGGAATCCCTGCACATGATCTTCGACGATCTAAACCTGGAAACCGATAATGAAGGTTTTGCCCCGGTGGCCTTTACCCGTTCGATCCGCGGGGAAAACCTCTGGTTCAGCTACCTGAAGGGGGGTGATGTAATAAAAAATATTTCCCTGGAAATACATATAGGCGAAAAAGTCGCCTTTGTGGGGGAAAGCGGTGGCGGCAAAACCACCCTGGTGGACCTCCTCATCGGCATTTACCGCCCCATGCAGGGACGAATATACGTCGATGATACGTTAATCGATCACGCCAATATCCGTTCCTGGCGCAGCAAGATCGGGTATATACCCCAGAACATCTACCTTTTTGACGGTACGGTGGCGGAAAACGTCGCCTTCGGCTCGGAGCATGACGAAGGAAAGATCGTGCAGGTCCTAAAAAAAGCCAGAATTTGGAACTTCCTTGAGACCAAGGAAGGCGTCAATACCCTGGTGGGCGAGGGGGGCATTCAGTTGAGCGGGGGGCAGAAACAGCGCATTGGCATAGCCCGGGCCCTGTACAACGACCCCGAAGTGCTGGTACTGGACGAGGCTACCTCCTCCCTGGACGATGAAACCGAAGCCCAGATAATGAACGAAATATACGATGTAAGCGGCAGTAAAACCCTCATCATCATCGCCCACCGCCTCAGCACCGTGGAACGCTGCGACCGGCGCATACAGATAGATGATGGAATGATAGCGGGATGAAACGCCGGCTGCCCCTGGGCATACAGGATTTTGACAAAATACGGGAATACGGCTGCATCTATATATTTAATATTCCGAATGTTTGGCTTGAATTGCCTGTCGGAACTGCGGACAGCCGATGGGAGAATTGATGCACTGGTAGAGACGAAAAAGTATGTTTATTGTTTTGAATTTAAACTGGATGGAAGCGCCGAAGATGCGTTGCGGCAGATTAACGGCAAGGAATATCTCCTGCAATGGAAAAACACAGGAAA
>JAISZE010000003.1 GCA_031269405.1 Treponema sp.
CCCCAAGGGGCCGGGGTATGTACCCTTCGCAACGAATCAATAGCGAAAAAACTAGTCCCTCCGACAAGCCCCGCAATGGACCGGGCGATGCCTTCGGCTTCAGACGCCGCGCTGGGATACCCGGTACGGAAGAGCTTTAATTCCGTATCCGGGGCTTCCAGGGAAACCCCTTTCAGTTGTTTCCCTGTCAACTGCCCTGCGGCCCGGATGATGGGCTCCGCGCAGCGGAAACTCCTGGTAAGCTCAAAACGGCAGGCCTCCGGGTAATCCTCAAGGAACCGGTCTATGAAGCGCTTGTCGGATCCCCGGAAACCGTAGATGGCCTGGTCGGGATCGCCTATGACCCAGAGGGACGGGCTTTCATCGTCTCCAGGCGCAAGACGCCGGATCAAAGCATACTGGGCAAGGTTGATGTCCTGGTACTCATCTACAAAAATATACCTGAACCGCCTGCGCAGGGACCTGAGTACCCTTTCCTGAGCAAAAAGAAGCCGGACCGCGCCTGCCACAAGATCCTCAAAATCCAGAGCCCCCCCTTCCCTGAGACTCAGGCGGTATTCGCCGTAGAGTTCCTCCAGCAGCGGATCCGGCGCGGGACATTCGGCGGCAAAGAGGGAAGTAGTTTCCCCCGGCAAAAGGAGGAAGCGTTTTCGCTCTTCAATGTAGCCCCCAAGCCGCCTGGGAGCGGTTTTTTTCCGGCCCCTGCGGTTTTTGTCTGAAGAACAGATACCCGCGAGCAGCGCGTCCCGTTCTTCTTCGCCAAGTATCTTGAAATCCTGCCTAAGCCCCGCAGCGGCGTACTCTTCCCGCAGCACCGAGCAGCAGAACGAATGAAACGTCGCCGCAGTAACAGCAGCGGGATCGGCGCCGCCTGAAGGATCTGAAAAACGGAGTATACGTTCCCTTAATTCCGCAGCGGCCTTGATGGTAAAACTTACCGCCAGTATAGAAGCCGGGTCCGCTCCTTCTTTTTCAATGAGCCTTACAATACGGTCAGCGAGAACCGCGGTTTTCCCCGTTCCCGGTCCGGCGATGATGAGCGCCCGCCTGCCGTTATAAGCGACAGCCTCCTGCTGGGCCTGGTCGGGTACGAACGAAAACGTTCCGCCCTGGGGCGGCGCCGGCGCGTTTCTTTTTGGGCCGTCCTTTTTCCCGGCAGCCGCTTTCGGGATACCAGGCGCTTTTTCGGCGCTCTTGATTCCCGGAAGCTCCTCAAAAAGGGACCCGCCCATGAAGGCAGGAACCTTCCCGTCAAAAACCTTGACGCTCCCGTATTCCCCGTCATAGCCGGGATCCACCAGGACCTTCCCGGAACGCATGCGGCCTATAGCTTCGGCCAGGAGTTCTCCTGAAAGGCCCGGAATCTTGAGCCCTTCTATACAGGCAAGATCCTTTTCCATAAGAAGGCTGAACTCGCTGCCGCCCTTTTTTATAAGGTTCCCGTACGCCGCCTCAACTTTCTTGGAACCCCCTCCTCTCCCCAGAAGCTCCCCAAGAATTTCATTGAGAGGGATGAGTGAATAATACGGCCTGCGGTTGGCAGCCTCCGTGTCCGGAGGGCAGACGGCGGTTTCGTCCACCTCCCGGTCCGCCAGTTCCAGAACCCTGGACATAACCCCCCTGGTAAGGACCTTTCCGCAGACCGGACAGATCCCTCCGGTTGCCGCCGCTTCCGCAGGGTCAAGGCATACCCCGCACTTCCGGTGGCCGTCATAGTGGTACTTCCCTTCCTGGGGGAAGAATTCGATAGTACCGAGAATTTTCCCCCCTTCGTGCCTGAGGGCTTTTCTCAAAGAAGCGTAGGACTGTTCCATCTCAAATATCGTCGCTTCCCGGCCCAGCTTGTCCGGCGAATGGGCGTCGGAATTGGATATGATGGAAAACCGGTCCAAGCCGCTCAGGGCCCAGTTCATAGGCGGGTTGGAGGAGAGCCCGGTTTCGACAGCAGGGATATACGAAGCCAGATCCCCGTAACAGGCGTCGATGGAATCGAAACCCGATTTGGCCCCTAAGACCGAAAACCAGGGGGTCCAGATATGGGCGGGAATGAGTATGGCGTTTTCATCGGTTTCCAGTAGCAGCGAAAGGAGGTCCCGGGAATCGATGCCCAGGATGGGCCTTCCGTCTGAGCGGATATTCCCCAGGCGTTCCAGCTTTGCGTTAAAAGCCGCAGCGGAACTGAAACCGGGCAGTATGACAAGGTGGTGGACCTTCCGGGTCTTGCCGTCTTTTTTGTAAATCGTGCTGATCTCCCCGGTAAGTACAAAGCGGAGGGAGGGGGCGTCTTCCCCCGGTTCAGGAAGGCCCTCTTCCAGGGCCGGGCCGGAATTAAAGGCAGAGCGGATTTCCCTTTTTAAGGTATAGAAACCCTCTTCCCCCTGGTCCAACTGCTCCCGCAGTTCCTCCAGCCACCGTGCGTGGGTACAGTCGCCGGTTCCCAGGAGCCCGATCCCCTTTATCCTGGCCCAGCGGTCAAGCCAGGCCGGACTGAGACGGGGGCTGGTCGCCCTGGAATAAGGGGAATGGATATGGAGATCCGCCGGTATTTTCATAGCTCTGGAATAGTATAGGGTTATTTTTGCCCCCTGGAAACCTCCATAGAGACGCCGGGGGGTTAGACGAAACAGGCCGTTATCGTTACACTTGCATCAATGAACGGTTCACGCAAAAAACCTGAAAACAAAACCCATCTCTCAGGAAGACGCCTTGTATCCAAACGGAACAAGCGCATCGCCTTCCGGGGCATGATCGACACCCTTGAAGCTGAAGTCCTGGAAGCCCAGGTTCTCGCTTCTTCGTTAGGGGATGAAACGTACTGCGCGTATCTAGGGGAGATCCTGGAATTTCTGAGGGCCCTTATAGCCGCTGAAGTAAAGGAAGAAGCTCTGGAGCTTAAGGGCTTCTTCGGGTTTTCATCTGATGAAATCCACGACCAGACCCACGATGTCAAAACCGCCTTCGGCCTTGCCGGCCACCCTTTGCCGGATGCTTCCATGGGCCCCCTGGTATGCAGGCTCAACTACCTCCGGGCCAGGGTAAGGGAAGGGGAACTCCTTGCGGTCAGGGTCTTCGGCGGCCTGCTGGGGTCCAGGCCCGATATTACCGCAGCCATGAACCGCCTTTCCAGCGCCCTGTGGTGGCTCTGCTGCAAAAAAATATCGGGCTGATATTCTAGGGAATAATCGCGCTCTGGATTTCGCTGAAGCTGCCTCTATCGCCCTTTTTGTTCTGCCGGCAGAGGGCGATGTAGACCGTCTTGCCCCGTTCCTCTTCGGTAAAGTTGAGGATATAGGGCGTCCGGGTCGCCAGCTTTGAGTTGGGCAGCGCCTCGG
>JAISZE010000005.1 GCA_031269405.1 Treponema sp.
TATATCATTGTATTATTCGAATCACGCAGGACATGGCATAGCCTTCTCAAGTCTCACCGGCATAGCCGGTGGTTTTATCAATTTCAATAAGCCGGTTTCTTCATAATATTCCTTTTTTCAAAAGCGGGTTTAATATCCGCCTAGGAGGACTAAACTTGACCCGCATTATTCGTGAAATGCCGGGAGATGAGGAAAGCCCGGGGAAAACAGCAGACCAAAAGTCTGATGGAATTCCCCACCGGAGCGTATCGGAAGACTTGACGCCGGCGTCAAGTCTTTCCATAGCACAGCAGGACTCTACAAGCGTTTTTCCCAAGATTCTCCCCGCTCCCGTGTTACCAAGGCGTGATCGTGGGTTAAGTTTAGCCCTTTGCTGGGGGGTCGGTTGGTTCCCCCCTTTTATATAAAATTCCATTTTTCATCCTCAGAAAAACGATTTACTAAGAATAGTTTATACCAGGTTTTTCCGGTTGTCAAGAACATTTTTCAAAAAAATTCAAGATTTTTTCTTTTTTTTTATAAAAAAGCTTAACATAATTTAATTATTTTAATGAACCAGACAGAGCTTTTTTGAATATAATATATATTGTTTTTAATATATATAAAAACACAATGAATCGTTTTTCCATAAAACACGGAACATGGAGCCCATGGCTACTCCCCTAGCGGACGTTACACCCCAAGGCCCCTCCGCGCAAGCGGGCTCCTAGGTATGTACCCTTCGCTACGAATCAAAGATGCTGATTTTTTTACTTAAAGGTGATCTTGTCTTTCTCGTAAGTCATCTCAGTGCGTATCTCTTCAATAGGCACCCATTGGACCAGGAAGGAGATCTGGTTGTTAAACTTGTAATGCCAGTCCGATTTAGAACCCGTTTGATCCAGATAAGGTGAAAGCGTTATGCCCAGCTTGGCGTTCCAATCGCCCAGGTGGTGAACCATAGTGAGGTTAAAGGACTTGAGCTTGAACCCCGAGCTCCGCCGCAGTTCAGGATCGTCGAAGCGAAAGGAATTGATCAGATCCTTGAAAAAATTAGTCTCCAGCCCGGAGGGAAGATCCACAGAGGTGGAAAAGAAGGGCAGGTCCTGGAAGTAACGGTAAATCTGAGAATTTGCGGAAGATGTGGAAAAACTCAGTTCCATGAAATTAGCGATTCCCACAGAGAAGCCCAGGGAAAATGACAGGGAAGAATAGGTATAGCGCTGAAGATCGAATTTTATTCCCGAATTCACATCTACCGAAAAGGAAAGACGCTTGTTCCAGAGCTGGTCTTTCTTGAAACTCTTCCGGAAATTGAGGGAAAGGTCCAGGGGATTAAGGTCTTTGCCACCGTATTGTTCCCAGCCTATGGGCTTTGGAGTAGACGAAGTGTCGTATTTTACTCGGTACGGCATGCCGTAAGTCATAGTATAGATCGCCGAGAAGGTATAGGACGCCGGGGATCCGCCCAGGTTGAGGGAGGATCTGATGTTGGTGTATTCCTCTTGTTCAGGATCGTAGACGATGTACTGCTGGAAAGAACCAAAGGAGCCGAACTTGAGGGTCTCGGTAACATTGACAGGCTTGAAGACCCGCTTGTCTTCGTCCCAGGGTTCGGTAATCGAAGTATTGGCGCTGGTCTCGCTGATCCAGGCCCTGACGGTCGCGCTCGCATCCAGGGAGGCGTCCTTTGGGGGCAGGACTGCCGAAACCGTAAGGTTCTGGTTGTAATCCATAACCGAAGCGGCAATGCTGGCCGAAACGCTGTGGGTATTCAGCTTTTCCTTGGTCCAATCCCCGTGTTCCCAGTCCCAGATAGGGTTGTCTTCCGTGTCCGTCACCCCGGAGCCGTCAAACTTGGTCCGCGCAAGAAGCCCCCCAAGGCTGTACTTAAGGCTGGTATTACCCCAGACAGAGCTGCGGTAAAAGGGCTTGACACTGGTAGATGCTTCCCAGGTAGAGGTAACATAGGTTTGATTGTAAGCCCGTTCCCTGGCGGCTTCTATCTGCCCTGTAGAAACGAATTCCTCGGCTTCTTCATTAATGTAATTATAGCCCTGCCAGGCGCCGGTACCGTTGAGCCTGAAAGAACCCGAATAAGCCCCGCTGCCTGAGTGGGGGGTCAGAGAAACACCTATACTACTGTTCGCGTTGATTCTGGACAGCATGGAAGAGATCTCGCTCCAGTCTATATCCTCTTTGGTTTTCCAGTTATAAGGAGAAGTTCTGAACTGAAGCTCGGAGCCAAAGGTAGGGTTCAAGTTATAATCAAAAGCTATACGGGGACCCCCGGAACGGGAAGTTTCAAAAAGCTGGCTCAGAGCCGGAGGCGCCAGGCTGTAGGGATCCTGCGGGACTTTTTGGGCCTGTATCTGATTCGGGACCTCTTCATCTCCCCAGGGAGACCGGGGAAGGGCCGGTAAAAGGGAATCGCCCGGGGCTGCGGCTTTTTCCTGCCCTGCCGGCGCGGCGGTCCGGGTGGAAACGGCGCTCCCTGATGTATAAGGGGTTCCTCTCAAAGAAGCGTTCGCCGACAGGATGGTAAATTTATTGGGATAAAAAAACATATAGTCCGGGTTGGGAGGGGCCGTAACTACGGCATGGGCGGTTAATATCCGGCTGCCGAAATTTAGGGAACTGGAAATGCTGGAAACAGAGAAGGACGAAATGTAAGGAGCTAGGGAGGGAAAGGAAGGTGAAAAGCGTCCGTTGAGGGTCCAGGCATAGGATGAAAGATAGGTATCCTCTGTTTCCTGAGTAGCCGCTGTGGCCCCTTCGCGGAGCATGGAAAGCCAGTCCAGTTCCTCTGAGCGGTTCAAAAAATCCCGGTTTACATAAGGGTCCGAATAATAGGGAAACGCCCAGGACAGGGAACTGTTGGCTGCGGATACGGATCCGGTCATGTTAAAACGGTAGCGCAAGGGGATCTCACGAGAGAAAAGCCGGGACGAATTCCATTCGCTGACGCCGTCATAACGGGGAAAGGGGGTGCTGACGCTTCCCATAGGATAGATATTCCTCGTAAGCCCAAGGCCGAAGGAAAGATCAAAGGCCCCAAAGGCCCCTTTTCTGGGCAGAGCCAGTTCGGTCCCCAGGTAGGCCCCAAGATTCGCATAAGCGTCAAAAAGCACCGACAGCCGGGTATCGTTGGGATCCCGGTATTTTTTTCCCGTACTCCTTAGAAATACTCCTTCACGGACTTTTTCCATATCCGCAGAACTTCCAAAGATTTTGGTTATTGAATTTTCCGATGTTCCCGATGTTTTGGGCCGCCCCAGGATATAGGTAGTAGTTTGCAGAAAGGTTCCCTCTCTGCTGCGGAACCCCACCACGGGGTGGAAAACAATTTCGTCAGATGGATAAAAGAAGAAAGGCAGATAGAGGACTGGTACATTCCCTACCTTGAGCACAGCGTTGAGGATCGCCCAGTCGGAACCAGGGAGGAGCCAAAGCTTTGAGGCGTTCAGGGACCAGTAGGCTTCCTCGTTTTTGGCGTTTGTTATTTCCGCCCTGGTCAGGACCGTCACTTCCTCGCTGTTCCTGGAGATTACGGTTCCGGCAAAACGGTAGGCCGTGTCGTTCCCGGAAATAGAACGTTCCGAAATCCCGTCCATAAAGATGCTGGACCAATTGTCCAGGTTTACGGTTATGGACTCCCCTTTGAACGTTTCAACCGTGTCGCCTTCTTCTTTAATATATACCACCCCTCCGGAGGCGGTCAGGATGTTCCTGGTACGGTTGTACAGAATTTCCCAGGCCGTAACCCGGTGCACGGCGTCTCCGTCCTTGAGGCTTATCACCACATCCCCCCGAAGCCTGGCATATTCCTCGTCAACAACGTCCAGGGTAAAGTATTCAGTAGTACGGGCCGATTCAATAGTTATGACTTTGGCCACCGCCGAAAGCGCCCCGGAAGCGGGCAGTTTGAAGTAGCCGCGCAGACGGTTGGCCAGGTCGTCTTTAGTCCCGCCGTCGCTCAAGCCCAATTCCCGGCACCATGACGCCAGTTCCATAAGGGAGGAAGTTTTAATTTCCATTTCAAGGATGCCGGCTTCAGGATCATTCGGTTCTTCAGGGTCATTCGATCCTTCCGGATCATCCGGTACTGCGGGATCAGACGGAGCTTCTGCAGGGGCTTCTATGACAGGAGACGTTTCCTTTCCTTCCTGGGCTTCAATCAGAATCGCAGCCGAGAGAAACAGGATAGCGAAAGAAAGGGGCCGCTTCATTTACGCCGGACTGCATCCCGCCGTTTCTGGCGGTCCTTTTCATGAGGCGCCGCGGATCGTTTGATCCGCGCTTCCAAAAGTTCCTTGATATACTGCCCTGTATAGGAAAGAGCGCACCGGGCCACTGCTTCCGGGGTTCCGGTAACCACCAGCCCCCCTCCCCTGTCGCCCCCTTCTGGCCCCAGGTCGATAAGGTGGTCCGCCTGGAGGAGTACATCCAGGTTATGCTCGATCATCACCACTGTGTTTCCCTGATCCACCAGGCGCTGAATCACTTCCATAAGTTGCTTTACATCCGCGAAGTGGAGCCCTGTAGTGGGTTCGTCCAGGATGTAGAGGGTCCTGCCGGTGGAACGCTTGGAAAGCTCCAGGGCCAACTTGACCCGTTGGGCCTCGCCGCCCGACAGGGTCAGGGCCGACTGGCCGAGCTTCACGTACCCCAGGCCCACGGAAAGGAGGGTTCCCATCTTTCTGGCGATATTAGGGATAGGGGCGAAAAATTCCGCCGCCTCCTCGATGGTCATGTCCAGCACATCAGCGATGTTCTTTCCTTTATAACGTATCTCCAGGGTTTCCTTATTGAAGCGCTTGCCGTGGCACGCATCGCAGGTGATGTACACATCAGGAAGGAAGTTCATCTCGATAGTGATGGTTCCGTCTCCTTCGCAGTTCTCGCAGCGGCCCCCGCGGACGTTAAAGGAAAAACGCCCCGGCTTATAGCCCCTGGCCTTAGCGTCCGGAAGGCTGGCGAAAAGGTTACGGATCTCGGTAAAGACTTCCACATACGTGACGGGGTTGGACCTGGGGGTCCGGCCAATAGGACTCTGGTCGATGTCGATGACCTTGTCGATAAACTCCGAACCCTCAAGTTCCTCGTAGTCCCCTTCCTGGCGGTTGGTGCCGTAGACCCTGTTGGCCAGCGCCGGGTAGAGCACATCCGAAAGCAGCGTCGATTTGCCGGAACCCGAAACTCCGGTGATGCAGGTAAAAATACCCAAAGGAATTTCCACGTCGATGTTTTTCAGGTTATGTTCCGACACGCCCCGGAGGCGCAGAAAATTGCCATTTCCCTCGCGCCGCTCCCCGGGCGTCTCCATAGTAAGGGTCCCTGCCAGGTACTGGCCCGTGAGGCTTTCCTTGACTTTCATCACCTCTTCAGGGCTGCCCTGGGCAATCACCCTGCCGCCGTGGACGCCCGCGCCGGGGCCCAGGTCGACGATGTGGTCCGCTGTACGGAGGGTCTGCTCGTCATGTTCCACAACGATAAGAGTGTTCCCCAGATTGCGGAGGTACAGGAGGGTGTCGATAAGGCGCTGGTTGTCCCGCTGGTGGAGGCCGATGCTCGGTTCATCCAGAATGTAGAGCACCCCCACCAGGCTTGAGCCGATCTGGGTAGCAAGGCGGATGCGCTGGGCTTCGCCGCCTGAGAGCGTCGCCGCCTTCCTTTCCAGCGTGAGGTAATCAAGCCCTACATTTTTCATGAACCCCAGGCGGGCGTTGATTTCCTTTAATATCTGGGCGGCGATCTTTTTTTCGGTGTTGTTGAATTTGACAGTCTCGAAAAACTTGAGGGAGTCGGTAACCGAAAGGGCGGTGAGTTCCCAGATGTTCCGCCCTCCTACGGTAACCCCCAGGGCTTCCCGCTTGAGCCGCTTGCCGCCGCATTCTTCGCAGTCCCGCTGGCTCATAAAACCTTCAAACCATTCCCTCATGCCCGGGGACTGGGTTTCGTTATACCGCCGCCGCATATCCTCAAGAATGCCCTGGAATTTGGTATTGTAATCGAAGTGGTTGGTTCCTTCTTTATTTTTGTAATGAATCTCAATGTCCTCATGGGTCCCGTAGAGGAGTATGTCCTTTACCTTTTTAGGCAGGTCCTTTAAGGGCGCGTCCAGGCTAAACTTGAAGTGTTTTGCGAGGCTTTCAAAACGGCTGCGGTACCAGGCGGAATCGGGGTTGTAAGGGACGATGCCGCGTTCGTTAAACGAAAGGCTCCAGTCAGGGATGATAAGGCCGGGATCGAACTCCATCTTGACTCCCAGGCCCGAACAACTGGGACAGGCGCCGTAGGGGTTGTTAAAGGAAAAGAGCCGGGGCTGGAGTTCAGGGATAGAAATGCCGCAGTCAGGGCAGGCGTTTTTCTGGGACACAAAATGCTCGTTTACCTTTTCCTCCCCCTGTTTTTGGGCCAGGATGAGCATGATCCCGTCCGCAATCTGGAGGGTAGTTTCCACCGAGTCCGCCAGGCGGGTGCGTATGCCGGACCCCACCACCAGGCGGTCAACAATGATCTCGATGCTGTGCTTTTTCTGTTTGTCCAGGCTGATCTTCTCGTCCAGGTTCACCGGTACCCCGTCGATCCTTGCCCGCACAAAGCCCGCCTTTTTGGCGTCTTCGATGATCTTCTGATGCTCCCCTTTCTTCCCCCGGATCACCGGCGCCAGAAGCTGCACCCTGTCCCCCTGGCCCAGGGCCATGATGGTTTCTATAATCGAGTCCACAGACTGTTCCTTAATCTCCCTGCCGCACTGGGGGCAGTGGGGCACGCCGATGCGGGCGTAAAGGAGGCGGTAATAATCGTAAATTTCCGTCACAGTTCCCACGATGGACCTGGGGTTTCTGTGGGTGGTTTTCTGTTCTATCGAGATAGCCGGCGAAAGGCCCTCGATGTAATCCAAATCGGGCTTGTCCATGCGGCCCAGGAATTGCCGAGCGTAAGCCGAAAGGCTTTCCACATAACGGCGCTGCCCTTCGGCAAAGATGGTGTCAAAAGCCAAAGAGCTCTTCCCGGACCCTGAAAGACCCGAAATGACAATGAGCCTATCCCTGGGCAGTTCCAGGTCGATGTTTTTAAGATTATGCTCCCTGGCGCCCTTTATGATGAGTTTATCCATATAATTACCTGTACAGAAGAATAGATCAGTAGGGCCGCTGCCTACAAGAGCTTCCCGGCAAACAGGCGGCTCCCGGCCTTAGCCGCCTTTTGCGGCCAGACGCCGGTCCTGCCTTTTTTTAGCCTGATCCCATTCCTGCTTTTCCTCTTCCGTAACAGGCGCAAAAGGAGGAATAGGGACCGGCCTCCCGTCATCATCAAGGGCGACGAATACAAGGTAGGCCCTGTTGATAAGCCGTTCCGTTCCGGCCAGGGATTCAACAAAGCTGTCAACTTTCACCTCAAGGCTGGTCCTTCCGGTCCAGGTAACCTGGGCGTCAAGGCGCACTGTTTCATCCAGAAACGCGGGAGCCAAAAACCGCAGGTTATCCACCGCTACTGTCGTGACCTGCCTCCTGGTATGACGGCGCGCCTCAACAGCCGCCGCTACATCTATCCACGCCATAAGCTGCCCCCCGAAGAGCCGGCTGGTTCCGTTTACATGCGAAGGCATGATTATTTGTACCTGGGACGTATGCATAAGGCTATATTATAGAAGGGAAAACCAAGGATCAACCAGGCGGCGGGAACTAATGGCAGCTGACACCGCCTGCTTGGGGCGCCAGGCGTGTTTTCGCTTTTCCCATTCCTTCTTCGCCTTTTTCGCCGTTACGGTAAAAAACGGTGTCAGTCACCATTTTCCCTTGCCCCAGCGCGTTTTTTTCTGTATCTTAAAATAAGGGGAGGTTTCCCCCGCTAATTTGTAATTTTTAACAAGAATCTCTAAAAGGAGCCGTGTATGGCGCAGTATCAATTTCAGACCGAGGTGAGCCAGCTTCTGCACCTCATCATCC
>JAISZE010000084.1 GCA_031269405.1 Treponema sp.
TCGAAGACGGAATCATCAGAAGCGTATACAATATGAATTCAGACGCCCTTGAGTCCATTATTGAAGAAAAAAATCTGGCCTGCGATGCCCTTGAAGCGGACCTGGTGATTAACGGCCGCGCCCTTGCGGGCATTGACGCGGAACCGTACCCTGACTGCCTCCCGGTCCTTATGCCCGCCTTCATCGATCTCCATGCCCATTTCCGGGATCCGGGTTTTCCTGAAAAAGAAGTGCTGGAATCCGCATGCATGGCTGCCGCAGCAGGGGGTTACGGGACCGTGGTCGCTATGGCCAACACCAGGCCGGTAACCGACACTCTTGAAAAGGCGGTGGCTCTAAAGCGCCGTTCCGATGTCCTGGGCCTTATTGATTTGTACCCTGTACTTTCCCTTACCAAAAATATGGAAGGAAAAGAACTGTCGGGCATTACGGACATTCCCAGCCACGCCGCACCGGGGAGCCCTGCCGGGGATTTTAAGCTTCCCCTCATGCTTTCCGAGGACGGCAAAGATCTGGCCGACGAGGGCCTTTTCCTGGCCGCTATGAAGGAAGCCCGCCGCATCGGCGTGCCAATTTCCTGCCACTGCGACTTCGGCGGCGAAGAAGCTGAGTCGGCGAAAAGACGGGGAGAGCCCCGTTCGGTCTGGAGCCGTATTGAGGAAAACAACGCTGTCCGCAGGGCCATTGAACTGGGCAGGACTGCGGGCTGCCGTATCCACATTGCCCATGTTTCGACAAAAGAGGCGGTGGAAACCATACGCCGGGCCAAGGCTGGAACAAGGGCCGCAAAACATGGGACGGACGGCGGCGGCTCCGGAAAGGGCGATCATCATGCCGGTTTTCTTCTGAGTTGCGAGGCCATGCCCCACAATATAGCCCTCACTGAAGAACGAGCCCGGGAATTGGGGAATGAATCCTTTGGCCGGGTGAATCCGCCTCTCAGGGCCGAAGAAGACCGCCGGGCTGTTATCGCGGGGCTTTTGGACGGGACCATAGACGTTATCGCCACGGACCATGCGCCCCATACCATGGAGGACAAAGCCAGGGGCATTCCGGGCTTCTCCGGCTTTGAAACCGCCTTCGCCGCCTGTTACACCGAACTGGTCAGAAGCGGCTCCATGGATCTCCGCCGCCTTTCTTCCCTTATGAGCGCCGCGCCGGCGAGGCTCCTGGGTTTAGGCAGCGCTGGTCCGCAGGGACGGGGGCGCATAGCAACGGGTTTCCGGGGAGATTTGGTTATCGTTGATCCCCGGACGGCCTGGAAGGCTGATCCCGGATTGTTCAAAACCAGAGGAAAAAATTCAGCCTTTGCCGGGCTGGAGCTGCGGGGAAAAGCGCTCATAACTCTCCGGGGCGGTTGTGTTTCTGTACCAAGGCCATTGTGCTGATTCGCAAGTGGCTTTGCCTCTTCGGAGCAGCGTTCAAAGCCTCTTTTATTCGTGCTGAGGGGGTCTGATACCTTCTGCTGCGAACTTCAGGGCGAGGCTGTTGATTCGTAAGCGAGGGCTATTTTTCCCCTGTCTTGAGCTTTTCCATCAGAGCGGCGTTCCGGTCGTTGCTCCTGACAAGGCGTTTAGCTAGGAGCTTTGAAAGGAAAATGCCGTAATGGGGATACTGGCGGATAACGTGTACAAAGGCCTTGCGGGTCAGCAGGATAAGGGTCCCCGGGCTCTCGGCGCGGATAGTGGCGGACCGTTTCTGGTTCAGCAGGAAGGACATTTCTCCCATAAAAATGTCCTGGGACGAGAGGCTTCCCACTTGTTTCCGGTTATGGAAAACCGAGTACTGTCCTGAAGATATATAGTAAAGATAATCACTGGGTTCCCCTTCTTTCAGTACGATTTCTCCGGGTTTTACCCTGACAACCTGTTCCTTCGAGAACCCCAGGGGAAGATCGTGCTCTACCGAAAGATCGTGTTTTATAGACAGCGTTACCTGGTTGCCCTTGTCGTTGTAGCTTATCTTGTGGGAAAGCATCGTCGCCAGCTTGATCCCCCGGCCATGGAGGCTCATCATATCCTGTTCGGCGATTTTTTGGAGATGGGCCTTTACATCGAAGCCCCTTCCCTCATCTTTGATGACGAAAATGCTCCTGTCACTCCGGATTTCCCACTGGAATTCGACTTTTTTGCCCCTGATGACCGGATCCTTGCACTTTTCCGCCACCAGTTCCACCACAGAAAGGCCCTGCTCCATGGCTTTGGTCTTTTCATCGAAACTTATGTCGCAATTGCCGTGCTCCACGGCGTTGACGATGAGTTCCCCCAGAGCAAGCTGAAGGTGCATTTTGTTGTCCGGGCTGATAAGCCCCCGCTGGGCCAGAAGGGTAGCCCCCATGCCCGCGTAAAGGGGCACCGCCAGGATATCATTATTGATGAGAAAACTGCCGGAAGCGCCGTCCAAAAGATCCCTGGTAAATTCCCGTGCAAAGATGATCTGGTAATTGCGTTCGATAATCTGAACGCTTTTGACAATATGGGAACGGAGCCGGCTTGAGTCCAGCAGGGTAAGGACGTTGATATTTTTGCACCGTTCCTGGAGTTTTTCCTCGTTGTCCCTGTCAGACGAAAAAACCCCGATGATCCCGAAATTCAGGAACCATTTGTCGCTGGAGATCCAGTTGATTACTTCATCGGCCTTAATAAAGAGGTCGGAAAAATTGATGATCACCACTTCAGGAAGTTCGTAACTTAAAAATTCAAGGGTTTCGATTTTTTCGGAAAAATGTCGCAGGGAATAGTTCTCAGGCGCTTCTGTGCGGAAGGCGAATTCTATCTGTTTTCTGATCTCAGGCTCCGAGTTGACTACACCGATTATTCCCATATACGTTTCTCCCCTTTTCCGTAGTATACTAGCATTATCGGAAATGGTATGATTAGCCTTAAAAACCGCCTGGCCCTGACCTACGCCCTCTTTACCGGCCTTATCCTGACGCTTCTTACCCTGGCGGCAAACCGGTTTTCAACGGCCCGTTTCGCCGCCCTTGTCCGGCAGACAATAGCGGAACGGAGCACCGATATAGTCAGGACCATAAGTGAACAGTATAACCCCTTGACCGGAAATTTCAATAAGGATTCCATCGAAGCTATGGGGATGTTCTTTGTCCATGAAGGGTACATCGTAACCGTCAAAACCCCCGAAGGGGTGCCTGTCTGGGACGCCCGGTCCTGCGATATGGAACAGTGCGCCCAGGTTATCGGGGACATAACCGAACGGATGGAAGGCAAATTGGGGATCCAGGGGGCGCTGCAGATGCGGCGGTACCCTGTGGGCTTTAACGGGCGGACTGTGGGATTCGTGGATATCGAAACCTACGGCCCTTTTTTCTACACCGAAGCGGAAACCAGCTTTATCTCGTCTGTTAACAGGCTCCTCATTACGGTAGGCGCCCTTTTCATCATCCTTTCTGCCGGCGTGTCGGTCGTCCTCTCCGGGACCCTGGCGCGGCCTATCCTCAAAGCCGGGGAAGCCGCCCGGCTCATAGCTCGGGGAAACACCTCGGTACGCATGCCCGGCACGTACCGTACCAGGGAACTATGGGAACTCTCCCGGTCCCTGAACGAGCTGGCTGAGGAACTGGAAGAAGGGGAACGGCGGCAAAAACAACTGACCCAGGACATTTCCCACGAACTGCGCACCCCTTTAGCCTGTCTTCAGGGAACCGTGGAAGCCATGATAGACGGGATCTACGAGCCTGACAGGGAGCGCCTTGAGGAATGCCGGGGGGAGATACTCAGGCTGACGAAACTGGTAGAGGACTTAAAAACCCTGACCAGTTTTGAATGGAGAGAGGTTCTTCTGAACAAAACGGATTTTGATCCCGCCAGGCTGGTTAAGTCCGCGGCGGAGCCTTTTATTCACCCGGCGCTGGAAAAAGGGATCATGTTACGGCTGGAATTGCCGGAAAAAGGCAGCGGGGATTCTTTCGCCGGAACCAGCATCTGCGCCGATTACGACAGGCTTAAACAGGTGCTCATCAACCTGCTTTCCAACGCGGTACAGTACACTGACGAGGGAACCATCACGGTAAGGCTTGAAAAGCGGGAAGCGGCATGGAGCATAACCGTGTCCGATACAGGCATCGGCATAGCCCGGGAAGAACTCCCCAGAATATTCGAACGCCTGTACCGGACCGATAAATCCCGAAGCCGGAACACCGGAGGGGCCGGGATTGGGCTTACCATCGCAGCGGCCATTGTCAGGGCCCACGGCGGAACTATCAGCGCTGAAAGCGAGATCCGCAGGGGCAGCGCCTTCACTCTTACCTTACCAGGATGAATTCCACCCTGCGGTTTTTCCACCAGTTGTCTTTATCGTTGTACGGCACGATGGTCCTGGCGCCGCCGATGCCGAAAGCGGTAAGCCTCTCGCGGCTGACGCCGAGGAGCGCCAGGTAATCCACTACAGCCTGGGCCCGCTGTTCGCTCAAAGGCTGAAGCTCCCTGTCCTGTTCCTGCTGGGCTGCGGCTTTGTTTGCGGGATTCACCGTCGGATTGGCGTGGCCTTCAACCTTGACCTGGTATGTGTTGAATTTATTGAGCACCAAGGCGATACGCCGGAGTATCCAGTCGTTACTGGCGATGATCTCGGAGTCAAGTCCCTCAAAACCGCCTGAATTGGAACCAAAGACAATGGACGGCACCTGAACCCGGAGCACATCTCCGTCCCGGATAACCAGGACATCCACCTCGATAACCCCTTCTGCCGTGGAACTGTTCCCGGATGTATCGGCAGCCGTAAAGGTATAGGGGTAATCCGATGCCGACTGGACCAGTTCGCCTTCGGCGCTGAGGCCGCCCCAGGTCAGCGCCGAATGAGGGATCCCGGCGCCGCTCCACTGGTAAAACAGCAGGTAAGGCGGCTGGGGCTCGCGGATTTCAAAATTCCAGTCCCCAATCCCCGATCCTGCATCTCTGGCGTTCAGGGTAATGGTAAGGGTATCGTCAACCCCGTCGCCGTCAGGGCTAAAGAACTTGGGCGCCAGTTTGACCGTAAGAACCGGCCCGTCAGTATCCGGCGGCGGCGCAGGCGGGGCAGGCAGAGGCGGCGGGGGAGGAAGAGCTTCCGGCGCAGGCGGGGCAGGTGGCGCAGGCAGAGGCGGCGGGGTTCCTGCACAGGAAACAGCAAATCCCAGCGCCGCAAGCAAAACCACAAAAGGCGGTAAATTTTTCATGTTCTTCTCTCCTTAACTCTATCTGACAGACTCATCATACCTAAAAATACTATACTCCATAATCATAAGGATACTATACCTTACAAGAATAATGAAAAAAAGTACCAGTTTTTCAAGGCTCTTTGCGGTATTGCCGCTATCAGCACCGTATCAGCGCCGGCGGCGCCCCGAACTTTTTCTTGAAAGCCGTACTCAGGTGGAATTCGTCGTAAAAGCCGAAATTCGCCGCCAGAGTTTTAAGGCTGGTGTAGGAATTGCTCCTGATAAGGCCCGCGATCTGATCCAGTTTGGCGTTCATCTGGTATTTGTGAATCGACTGGCCTGTGGCGGCCTTGAAGCGGTTCTCCAGGGCTTTGACACTGAGGGCTGCATCGGTGGCGAGTTCCTCAAGGGAGTAAAACCGGTGGGGATGCTCGGCAAGAAAGACCAGTATGTTTTGTACAATTTCGTCCCGCCTGAGTCCCTGATGCGCGCAGAGATCCCCCAGTTCCTCAAGGATGAGGCTTAAGACGGCGGAACAGCGCTGATCCTTCCGGGGCAGGTTTGAACGGAAGACGTCCGCTATTTCATGAAAATATTTTGAAACCGATACGGTACAGGATCGTATATGCGATGAAA
>JAISZE010000096.1 GCA_031269405.1 Treponema sp.
CTGAAATTGTCAATCGTACCTGTTTTAAGATTCCGCTGTTTTTACGAAAAGGCTCAGGGCCTTGACACCCAAGAGGACTACTGCGCTGACAATGGCCCCGGCTGTGAAGACGCCGATGATCACTGCCAGCATGGTGCGCCTTTTGGAAAGCCCCAGAACCCAGGAGCCCAGAGTGCCGGTCCAGGCTCCGGTGACGGGCAGGGGGATGGCCACAAAGACTGCGATACCGAGCCAGCCCCATTTTTCGACTTCCTTGTGCAGCTTTCGCCTGGCCCGTTCGATGAACCGGTCAAAAAATTTTTCGTACCATGTCATTTTGAGGAAGAGTTTGTGCAGTGTTGAGAGGAAGATCCAGCACACCGGGGCTACCAGGGCGTTAAGGCACGCCGAAAAAGGGTAGGCGATATACCAGGGTATCTCATGGGCTATAGCGAAGGGTATGGCTCCCCGTAATTCTGAAATAGGCAGAAAGGACAGGAAGGCCGTCCAGATATAGATCGCCGTTTTACCCATTTCCAGTTTTCCCCGCTTTAAGCACCAGTTCCCAGTAGCCTACATCCAGCCAGCGGCCGTGTTTGTAACCTATCTCGTTGAATTGGGCTATTTTTTTAAAACCGGATTTTTCATGGAGGCCGACGCTCCTATCGTTGGGAAGGGTAATCCCCGATACAAGGGCGTGAACATCGGTCTTGCGGACTTCTTCCAGAAGACGAGTCAGGAGCAGGCGGCCCGTGCCCTGCCCCTGCCGCCCGTTCTTTAGATAGATGGAAAGCTCGGCGGCGTAGCGGTAGGCGGCCCGTTCCTTCCAGGTGTTTATATAGGTATAACCTGTCACTTCCCCTTCATCCTCCCAGACAAAATAGGGGTATTTGGATAGTATCTTCCATATTCTTTCCTCCATCTCCCGCGCCGGAAGGGGGGTTTCCTCAAAAGTAATCACCGTGTTTTCAATATAATAATTGTAGATTCCGCATATCTCTTCGGCGTCGCTTAATTTGACAGGCCGTATCATGCTTTTCCCCTTATTCCTTACTATATGCCATGAGCGGGTTCCTGTGCTATACTCAAACGATGCATGCTATAGTGGTAAGCGGAGGAGCCTTTCTTGAAAACAGTTTTAACTGATTACGATGTATTTCCCAAAGTGCTGCCTGTAAGGCGGGAAACGGCAGTGTTTATACGCCCCTTAGGGGCCCATGCGGCCTTTTGTGACGGCGTGATCTATACGGTTACGGTTGTTCCTATGTGCGAACGGCGGCTTAATAACGCCGATCCCGCTTACAGGGTTTACGAGCTTCCCGCCAAGGACGGCGGCTTCAAGCTAAGCCATATTTTTGAGTCCGAAGGACAGTATGGCCTGGCGATAGTTCCGAAAGAGGAAAACCACCCTGCCACAAAGATACGGTTCCCCCTGGAATTGCGGGTCTACGCTGTGGAAGAGGATCTTTACAGGCTCCGGCCCTTTATGGGGGATATGCACGTCCATACCTGTTATTCCGACGGCAAGGAAGCCCCCGCCATAGTGGCGGCTAATTACCGGAAAGGGGGATTTGATTTCCTTGCCATTACGGATCATGAAAAATACGAGCCTTCCCTGGAAGCCATGGAAATCTGCGGGAACATCCCCGGTGATATCCGGGTCTTCCCCGGCGAAGAGGTCCACCCGCCGGAAAACGGCACCCACTATATCCACTTCGGTGGCAGCCGGAGCGTCAACGCCCTTATCCGCAGCGACAGGGAAGCTTACCGCGCCGAAGTGCGGCGCCTGGCGGCGGAGCTTGACATCCCTCCCGGGGTCAACCGGGAGATTTACGCCTCCACGTTTTGGGTGTGCCGGGAAATACACAAGGCCGGGGGGCTGGCCGTCATGGTTCATCCCAACTGGATTCACGAACACGGCGAGGGCGTTCACGGACGGGCCTACCATACCCCGGAACGGCTCTCCGGGGAGATGCTTAAGTCGGGCCTCTTCGACGCCTTTGAGGTTATCGGCGGCCAGACCCTGGAAGAGAACCTGCCCCAGATAAGCCTCTGGCAGGAAGTCCGGGCTGAAGGCTGCTTTGTGCCGCCTTTGGGTAACAGCGATTCCCACGGCACCGTAAACGCGGAATGGTTCGGGATTGCCAAGACCGTGGTCCTGGCGGAACGCTGCGACAGGGAATCCCTCTTTGAAGCCATCCGGGCAGGCCGTACCGCAGCGCTGGAACAGTACCACGGGGAACCCAAACCCCGGCTCTACGGCCTTCACCGTTACGTGATGTTCATCCTCTTTTTGCTTGAGGACTACTTCCCCCTTCACGACGAACTGTGCTTTGAGGAAGGCAGACTGATGAAGGACTGCGTCCTTGGGGAAGACGGCGCTGCGGACCTTCTCCGGCGGTTCCAGGGCCGCTGTGAACGTTTGATGAAGAAATGCTGGGGATGCTGACCTCCGGAATAAAAACAGCTTATACATAAATACAGTCCCGGCTTAAAACATCCTCCCGATCATCAATTTCCAAAAAATTTCGGTCGGTATATTATCGGCACAAAAACATTCAATTTTTCTCTTTTTGACCCAAATGGAGCATATTCAACCTAAATGGAGCAGAAGAGTTTTTAAAACTAACATAATATTACCATAAGATTTAAGTAATCTTACAGGAGTTGATTATGAGCAATAAACTACAGGCAAAAGACCTCATCAATGTGGGGATTTTTACCGCCATCTATTTCGTGATGATGTTTGCGTTAATGATGCTGGGATATATCCCGGTAT
>JAISZE010000118.1 GCA_031269405.1 Treponema sp.
GTATTTAGATGAGGCAGGACGAAACCGCAATACGAGAAACGTGCAATCTTCCGTATGTCATATACAGCCGGAACGTTATGTGCAAGGGCTCCTAAAATTAGTTTAAAATTATTGTATAAAAACATTGCCAAAAAATAAAGTTTAAAATATAATCAATCAAAGAATATTTTTAAGGAGTATTTTATGTCCAATTCAACCCTTGACGCGATTTTTGAGCGGCGTTCCTGCCGGGCCTACACCAGTAAAAAGGTGGATGACGAAACTGTGGCGCTGCTTGCAAAGGCTGCCCTAGCCGCTCCCAGCGGAGGTAATGCCCAGCCGGTGAACGTAATTGTGGTTCAGAATGTGCCCCTCATTCTGGAGCTTGAAAAGGCCGCAGCCGATTATTTTGTCAATACGAGCACTGAGGCGGTGTTGGAACGGCTCAAGTTGCGGAAGATCAAATTTTTTTACAACGCCTCCACGGTTTTTTTCCTGGCGATAAAAAACAACGCCCAAACCGATGTGGGGATCATGGCGGAAAATATCATCTTGGCGGCCGTTTCGCTGGGCCTTGCTGGTATCATTTTGGGCCTTCCCGGTGCGGCCTTTAACGATCCCGATACGGCGCCGTACTGGAAAGAAAAGCTTGGTTTTCCGGAAGGCTATGAGTACGGCCTCGCCGTGGCGGTGGGATATGCCGCGGATGAAAGTAAGCCCCACGAGATTGATCCGGAAAAACTGAGTTTCATCAAATAGTGTCTGTCCGCAAATTCGGTTAACGGGAAACTTTACGGCTTTCCGCTTCCGCAAAAATCTTTTATTGACGGCACTATTCTATGGATCCGTGACGACTGGCGTAAAAAGCCGGGGCTGGCTCCCGGGCTGCGACATCTACGGAACAAAAGGCGCCATGGAAACCGACAGGTACAACCTGAACAAGCTCCATGTGGCGCTGGAAAAAGACCTGTGCCACTGGACCCATGAGGAGTATGAGACAAAGCCCTACATTCCCTACGCGAGCCAGACGGAACGCAGCAACTATGAAAACAAGCCCTTCGTTCCCATGGCGGAAAAGGCCGCAGGTATCAAGATAGAATGGATGCTTCCGGCTGACGACGCTATCCCCGCGATTATCGCCTCAGGGGACCTGCCGGATATTTTTTGGCGCTCTATGAGCGCCGCTGACATGGTTTCCGGGCTTTTTCAGGAAATAACCGACGAGGCGATGCAAAAATACGCCCCTAACGTGTGGGATATGTACGAGAACCACGTCGACGGCTGGAGGAGTTTCCTTACCCAGGGGGAGGGGAAGAGATACAGCCTTGACGGCGGGTTTTGGACAAGCTACAACCACAAGGAAAAAGACGCCAACGGCAACGGCGATCCCAACGATGAGATTCCTTGTAAAGAACGGTAAGTTCCTTCCTTCGGTAAACACTCAGGAGTACCGGGAATTCCTGGAATTCTACCACAGGCGGGAAAAAACCGGCTCCACAAGGCGGCGGACAGGGCACTGCGGGATTTCATCAACATATACCTCCGCTACCATCCGAGCGTAACCGAACAGGACAAACGGAATATGGGCCTTACCGTCCCGTATACCCGAATGAGTTGTAACAGATCCTCTGGTGTCTTGATTCGTTGCAAAGGTACATACCCCGGTCCCGGTCAATCATCAAACGCGCCATAGACAGTCTGGATAAAACCCCGCTGGAGATCGCTGTTAATGCCGGACATGAGCTGGATAAAGAACAGGGCTGCCATGTCCTCTGCGGGGTCTATGCAGTAATAAGTCCCCATCATGCCGTCCCAGGCCCATTCCCCGGGGGAGCCGTTAAGGCCCGCCCTGGCGGTGTTGATCATCGTGCGCACCCCGAGGCCGTAGCCGTACCCCGCCAACTGGGGGAAAATTGAAAAGGAATGATCCAGCTCCGCAAGATCGCAGTGGTTGGCCCGTATGAGTTCCAGGGTTTTTCGGGAGAGGATCCGTTCCTGCCCCAGTTTGCCGTTGTTAAGGAGCATGAGGGCATAGCGGGAACAGTCCGCCAAGGTAGACACCAGCCCCCCTCCGCCGGACTCAAAGGCCGGCGGTTCAGGCGACGCGGGATCGCTGATTACCGTTTCCGGGACCAGGCCTTTGGGAGTCAGCCGGTAAGCCTTGACGGCCCGCTCCTGTTTCTCTTTAGGGACATAAAAGGCCGTATCCTTTAAACCCAGGGGATCAAAAATCGTTTCTTTCAAATAAGCGCCCAACGTTTTTCCTGAAATAACCTCGATTAACCTGCCCAGGACATCATGGGAAAAGCCGTACATCCAGTGTTCTCCGGGATGGAAGCAGAGGGGCGCTTTGGCCGCTTCTTCAATTTTCCGCTCTGTGTTCCAGGGTTTGCCCCTTGAGAGGTCCCGGAAGGACTTATTGTTCAGATCCCCCATTATCCGGGCGGAATAGCTTTCCTCCCCGGGGTAGGGGATGCCGGATGTCATGGTGAAAAGATGTTCAAACGTGATGGGCCGCTTGGCCGGCACAAGGCGTATTATGCCCCGCTCGTCGGCTTCCGCCACTTTAACGTCATTAAAGGCAGGGATAAAGCCGGCGATAGGCTCGTGGAGCCTGAAAAGGGCCTTCTCGTATAAGGTCATAGCCGCGACAATGGTGAAGGTCTTGCTCATGGAGTAGATCCGGTAGATGGAATCATTCTTCATAGGGAGCTTTTTCTCCAGATCCAGGTACCCGGCGCTTTCCAGAAAAGCCTCTACGCCGCGGCGGATGATCATACCCCCGGCGCCGGCAACTTTCCCTTGATCCACGATGCGTTTGAGATAGGCATCCACGTTTTTGAGGCGTTTCGGGCAGAGCCCGCTTCCTTCGATTTTCATAGCAATTCTCCTTATCCAGCGCCGTCAGGCGCGGTTTTATAACGCCGCGGCCTCAGCCATGGCGGCGATGTTTTCCGGGGACACATTGGGCAGAATGGATTCGTGGCTTGGCGAAACCAGGAAATTGGGGCCAAAGAGCTCCCGCAGGCGCCCTACTTCCCTGGTTACTTCCCCCGGTTTCCCGAAAGGGAGGAGCCGCTGGGTATCCACGCCGCCCATAAATACGATCTTGTTGTTGTACTTTTTTGCCAGCGATTCGGCTCCCATGTTTTTGGCCATAGCCTGTATGGGATGAAGCACCTCAACCCCTGCGTCGATGAGCCGGGGAATGACCCGGTCAATTGAGCCGCAGGAATGAAGCACCACGTTATAGTTGTGCCTGTGAGCCTGATCGGCAAATTCCCTAAGATAGGGCATGACAAAACGGTCAAAATGTTCCGGCGAGATGAGCAGGTCTAACTGGCTGCCGAAGTCGTTGCCGAAGAAAAAAGCATCGATTTTGTCCCCTGCCTGTTTGAAGAGAACCTCGTTGGCTTCAAGGTAGAAATCCACGATATGCCTGGTCACCGCGTCCACCACTGCGGGATCGGTGTGCATCTTCATAAAATAGTTTTCCATGCCGAAGAAATCACAAGCGACATGGTAAAAACAGCTCCAGCTCCCGCTTAACACCGCCTGGCCGGCAGCCACGGTACGGTCGATTTCCCTGAGGGTTTCGGAGAAGTCCACGTATTCGATCTTAGGCCAGAGGAACCGTTCCACTTCCGGTATGTCTTCGGTTTCCGCAAAAACCCCGGGCTCGCTTAAAGAAGTCCGCTTTTTACCGCCAAGAACGTCGAACATAGGGTGTTCGGGATTGGTCCACATATGGAAATTTTCCGGCACGACCCAGCGGCAGGTTGATCCCAGCTTTATTCCCATCTCAAAATCATCTTTTACCCCGAAACAGGAATAGAGTTTTTCGATACTCGCGGGGTTGGGATTTCCGTGCCAAAAACCGCAGTGCGCCGCCTGGCGTTTGACGATAGCCTGAAAGTGTTCTCTCCTGGTCATGTTTGCCCCTTGTAATCAACAACCTCGCCCTAAAGGGCGGGGTATTAAAGCCCTTCGGCACGAACAAAAACGCGGGTTACCGGTAAATCCCTTCTTCCCGCCATATAGAATTCATCATGTTATAACGGTTTAGATCAAGGCCCGTGTATACGCAGTTTGATGTGGAAAAAATATAGCCATAACCGGGCATGCCGTCCCTGAGCGCACGCCGCACATCCGCAGCGACTTCTTCGTCCGTCCCAGTCTGGAGGAGGCCGCAGTTCACATTGCCTATAAGGCAGACCTGATCGTTGTAGTTCTGTTTCAGAAATTTGAGGTCCACCCCTCCCTGGGGATCAAGGGAATGGAGGGCGTCCGGGCCGCACTGGATCATCTGATCGATGATGGGCATAATATTACCGTCCGTGTGTTTGATGCTGTAATACCCCAGAGCCCGGTAGCCGCCGAGGACTTTTGCCAGTACCGGGGCGATAAGATCCCCAAAAAGTTCAGGCGTAAAGAAGGGGTTCACATTGAAGCAGTAATCGGAGCACAGGGCAAAGCCGTCAAGCAGTCTGCCGCCGTCCGCCTGTTTTAACCGTTCGGCAAACTCAAGGGCGCCTTTCATATTTTTTTCCTGATCCGCAAGAATACCCTCGGGGTCTTCGTAAAGCCGCACCGAAAAATCTACCATCCGGTCTCCGTCAGGGATGCCGAAAGTCGGATCCCCGTGCATGCAGATAAAATACTCCATCCCTGTGGTTTCGCGTATGATTTGAAGCAGCCGCACTACGCTGTCAAAATCGCCGGGATTGGGATGAACAAAGATGCCGCTGTGATGATACAGCTTTGCGATTTCCGTATAGCAGAAAGCCATGTCCCTGAGATGGGCCTCTTTTTCCTTTGCGCTGGACTGGTTCCACTGGCTGTAATACCGGTGGCTGGGATGCACCTTGCCCAGAACCTCCATAGTAAGGAAAAAAACCAATTCAAACGTAGGCACATGGCCCTCGATTTTTTCCCGTTTGAGGGCTTTGATAAACCGTTCCCGCTCAGTCAAAATAAGCCTCCGGATCTCTCATAAAGGCATTATAGCACTCTTTTATTTGCTTTGATAGACGGACGTATCTTTCCTGCGGCCAAAGGGGCTTATACGCCCCATAAAAGGATAATGCGTATCAGGCTGCAAAATATCCGGGTATACTTTTTTAAGTACCTGCCTTGCTTCATGACACAAGTGGCATTTGTCCGCGTAATCCCGTTTGATGACGTATCCGTATTTTTCGGCTTCCTTTGCCAGGGCGTAGGGCCCTTCGTTCAAAAGCATTGAAAAAACCGGGTTTGCCTCTGCGTTATAATGGCGAACCATTTCCGCAATGTCCTGTTTATAAACATTTCCTATGGCTATGCCGCATCCCTTTGTAATCCACCCGCCGTATTCATAAATCAACAGATTGGTTGTTTTAATATCGCTTTCTCCCCACCAGGGAACGTTCGTACAAGCTTCACGGGGAATGCCTTTCCCAACTGCCATTTCGTCTCCGAATTTTTCCGCCGCCCTGCCTGTGAAAATGATGTTTCCCCTGTAGGTCTTCATTTCGGCATCAAAACCCGATACGGTTTTCGCTTCGATATCCAGCGTTTTTACATCAAGAAGATGGGTTTTCCTGTTTATATCCAGGTACGGTATTTCCAGTATAAAAGGAATATCCAATTCAATGCAGGCTTTTATTGCGTTGGCATTGTTTGTGTACGGGATGTATTTGGAATGGAACGCGTCCACACTCAGCATGACGGAGGTTTCCGATGCTTTTACGGGCCGTAAAAAATCAAGCGCGGATTGGGGATCTTTGGCCCAAGAAGCGTTTGTTTCAAGGCGCGTTGCAAGTCCCAATTCGTGAACTTTTGACAATAACTCATGGGTTTGTTCCCGAAAAATCGACGGCTCGCCGCCAAGAATAACAACCATATCCAGGCCGAAATTGCTGTTAAGCCGCTTCACGATGCTGTACGGAGTATCAAAGTCCGGCGTAACATCGCCGTCCATGATACAGTTAAAACGGCAATGATCGCATTGCGCCGTACATTTGTAAAACAGGTTGATTTTCAGTGTTCGCATATATAGTTTCCATTGTTATTATTTGCTTGTATTTTCGTCAATATAGTTCATGTGGCCAAAGGGCTTTATACGCCCCGCAAAAGCTCCCTCGGCTTCGAGCCCTGGGCGGGGCCTACGACGCCATGGTGTTCCATTTCTTCTACCAGCCTGGCCGCGCGGTTGTAGCCTATCTTGAGGCGGCGCTGGATGTAGCTGGCGCTGGCTTTGCCCTGCTGGAGAACGATTTCCAGAGCCTTCTCGTAAAGGGGATCTTCACCGTCAGAAAAAAGGGAAGGATCGGCGTCTTCTTCTTCATCATCGTAGAAAATTTCATCGTCGATATAATCGGGCTCCCCCAGGCTCTTGACGTAGTCCACCACCCGCTCCACTTCTTCTTCTGAAACAAAGGCCCCCTGCATACGGATAGGAAAGGGGTCCACTGCCCCGGCGTAGAGCATGTCCCCTTTGCCCAGAAGTTTTTCGGCCCCTACCATGTCGATGATGATGCGGCTGTCCATTTTGCTGGCTACCATAAAGGCGATGCGGCTGGGGATGTTGGCTTTGATAAGCCCGGTAATGACGTCGATGGAAGGCCGCTGGGTGGCCAGGACCAGGTGGATTCCTACGGCCCGGCTCATAGCGGCCAGGCGCGCCGCGGTACTTTCCAGTTCCTTTCCCGTAGTCGCCATGAGATCCGCGAATTCGTCGATAACTACCACAATGTAGGGCATGTATTCCGCGGCGATCTCCCGCTCTTTGATGCGTTTGTTGTAGCTCCGTATGTCCCGGACCCCCATGGAATCCAGGCAGGCGTAACGCCGCTCCATCTCGTAGATGCAGTACTGAAGAGCCTGGAAGGCCCGCTTGGGTTCGGTAATTACCGGAGTAAGCAGGTGGGGAATATCATTGTAGAGCTTGAGTTCCACGATCTTGGGATCAATAAGGATGAGCCGGCACTCCCTGGGAGAACACTGGTAGAGGATCGAAAGGATCATGGCATTGACGCAGACCGACTTCCCGGATCCTGTGGCGCCGGCTATGAGAAGGTGGGGCATCTGGACCAGATCCGCGGTAACCGCTTCGCCGGTGATGTCCTTGCCCAGGACTACCGGGACTTCGGGCTTCTTGCCTTCCCGGCGGAGTTCGCCTTCGATGATCTCCCGAAACGATACGATGTTCCGCCTGGCGTTGGGCACTTCGATGCCTACGGCGTGTTTCCCCGGAATGGGCGCCACGATGCGCACCGACTGGGCCGCAAGGCGCAGGGCGATGTTGTCCGCCAGGCCCTCGATTCTGACCAGCCTGATGCCCGGCGCCGGGAGGATTTCAAACATGGTGATCACCGGGCCTTTGCGGATCCCGGTAACCTCCACATGTATACTGAATTCCTTGAGGGTTTCCTTGAGGGTTATAGCGGCGTTCCTGGTGGCGTCGTCGATGATCCAGTATTCGCCGTCAGGATATTGCTTGAGTATGCCTTCAACTGGCACCGAATAGGGCCCCTGCCGTTTTTTGCCCGTTGTTTTGACAGACGGCGCCTTGGGTTCCGCGCTTAAAGCCGGAGATCCGTGCCGGGCGGCTTCTTCTTCGGCTTTTGCCAGCGCTCTGGCTACATCGGCGTCCTCCCCGGCTTTTGCCCCGGCCGGGTCCGTTTCTTCCGGTACAGCCGCTTCTTCTATTATACCCGCTCCTTCCTCTTCCAGGGCCGCCGGTTCTTCTTCCGCGCCTGCTTCTTCAAGCGCCGCTGTATCGAAACCGGTTCCGGCGGGTGCGCTGTTTTCCGGGCTTTCCGGTTCCTCCTGGTCCTGCGTCAAAGGCGGTCCGGGATCGACGCCGCCCTGCGCGGCGGATTCAGTATAAATATCCGCAAGATCCCGGTTCCTGAAACGCGGGGCAGGCAAAAAGCCGGCAGACTTTCGGAACCGGGGCCCGTCAGCAGGGGTTTCCTCCGTTTCCGGGCCGGGCTTCCCGGTAAAGAGCAGGGAGCGGATGAGGGTAATGAGAAGGCCCTCGATAACCGTGGTGATAACGATAACAAAGCTGATGCCTGCCTTTCCGGCTTTTGCGAAAAAGGGAGAATTTTCCGCAATAAGGCTGTAGTTGCGGACCCAGTAAACCCCCAGGGCAAGGGTGAGAAAAGGGAGGGAGAGGCTGGCAAGGATAAAGATACGGTCCGGCCTGTATCCGGGAGCCGCCAGGAGGAACGCAGCGTAGATGAGGTACGTGGGGATGATAAACGCCAGGACTCCGTAGGACTGCACAAAGAAGGACCCTGGCGCTGAAAGGAACCCGCCCAAATCAAAAAGCGCAGCGGCTACGGAAAAACCGAGAAAAAAAGCGATGACTCCAAGTCCCAGGGAACTCAAAACCGCCGCTATGCGGTATTTGGATTCAGGAAGATGAAATAAACGCTTAAGCTGCACCTGTGGGACTCCTCTCGTAATTATCGGGATTTTCCGCTTTCCCCTTAACCGGAGAAGCATTACGTGAAAAGCGATACCGGTAATCATCAACCCCAACATGGCGCTGCGCCTTCTGGGAAATCCCGGGTTATCAGGGCTTACACGGGTCAAGTTTAGGCTTAGGGCAGGGCTGGAAATTCGGCGGAAAGTCCTCTATGCTGGATACTATCAGGGGCGCCTGGTAGGATGCGCGCTTCGGTAATGGCAACTGACAGGCAAACCAGGGGGCGTCATGGAGATTATCGGCATTCTGTTCCGTTTGATCGGCGGGCTCTGCCTTTTCCTCTACGGGATGAAGGTGATGAGCGACGGCGTTCAGCAGGCTGCCGGGGACCGTATGCAGCAGGCCCTCAACTTTATGACCCGGAACCGTTTCGTAGCGGTGATAACAGGTTTCGTGGTTACCACCCTGGTCCAGTCCTCGTCGGCTACTACGGTGATGCTGGTGTCTTTTGTGAACGCCGGCCTCCTGACGCTGACCCAATCCATCGGCGTGATTATGGGGGCCAATATCGGGACCACTACCACAGCCTGGATCGTCTCCCTTATCGGCTTTAACTTCAACATCGCTTCCCTGGCCCTGCCGGCTATCGGTATTGGTTTCATCGTCCGGATCATCAAATGGAAACGCCAGGCCTGGGGCGAGGCCTTCCTGGGTTTCGGCTTTATCTTCCTGGGCCTCCAGTTTCTCAACGAATCCCTCCCTACGGTAAACCCGGAATCCCTTGAATTTATCCAAAAGGTTTCACAACTGGGATTCGCTTCCATACTGATCGGCGTGGCAGTCTCTACAGGGGTTACCCTCGCGGTACACTCCTCAGCGGCGACTATCACCCTGGTCATCGCCCTGGCCTACAAGCAGGTGATCAATTACGAGATAGCCGCTGCCATGATCCTGGGAGCCAATATCGGCACCACTATCGACGCCATCCTGGCCGCTTTTGGCGCCCGAACCACGGCCAAGCAGACCGCTTTGGTTCACGTGCTTTTCAATGTAATGGGCAGCGCAGTCGCCCTCATCTTCTTTAAACCCCTGCTCATGCTGGTGGATGTCTTCACCCCTGGGGGTTCAGAGGGCGAAGGGGTGGCGGCCCACCTGGCCATGTTCCATTCAGTCTTTAACATCATGTGTACCGTGGTGTTTATTCCCTTTGTCCGGCAGTTTGCGGCCCTAGTTTCTTTCATGATAAAAGACGATGTGAAGAAGGACGAAAGCGGGGCGTCTGAACATTACCATTTTGTGTACCGCTCGGCTTCCATCCAGGACACCCCGGAACTGAGCATACTCAGGGCGGAAAAGGAGATACGGGACATGGCCGGGGTGGCGTCTTCCATGTACGCCGCATTCAGCGAAGCTATCAAGGCCATACCTGATGCGGAAAACCGCGGGGAAATGGTCGGCGCCCTTATGGAGGATATGCGGAAGAAGGAAGCCTATGCCGATGAAATGAGGGAAGCTCTTACAGCCTTTCTTATCGCCTGCAACAGGGAACAGCTCAACCCCCGTACCGGCCGCCGGATCAGCCTCCTCCTCAGGATCATTGCGGATCTTGAGGACATGACCGATGACTGCTGCGGCCTGGTTTATCTTCTGGAACGGAGCGTCAAAAAAAACCAGATCATCAAAGGCAAGGAAATGGAAGCCTTTATCCCCTATGTAAACCAGGTCGAGGATTTCCTTACCCTGGTCCGTGAACAGTTGGGCAGGAGCCTTACAGCGGAGCAGGTCCACCAGGCCCGGGAGCTGGAAGACAACATCGACCGGGCCCGGAACCGGCTGCGAAAACTGGGCCGCAAACGCATCGAAGCGGGCAAAGACGTAAAGACGGAACTTCTCTTTATAGACATGGTCCGCCGTATTGAACGGCTTGGGGATTACTGTTACGCCATTTCAAACGCCCTGGCAAAGATGAGATAAGTTTTATATGAGCCCCCTGGCAGCCTCGATCCCGATAGATGTAGCCGGCCCGTGGCCGGGGCAGACCGTGATGCTTCCATCCATGGCCAGAAGCCGTTTGAGGCTCTGCTCCAGCCTGTTCCAGTCCCCGCCGGGAAGGTCTGTGCGCCCGTAATCGCCGCTGAAAAGGGTGTCGCCGCTGAAGAGGACCCCGGCTTCGCTTTCGTAGAAGGCGGCGCTTCCGGGGGTGTGGCCAGGCAGGTGTATCACGGTAAAAGGGCCGATGGAGTCCCCATCAGAAAGGAGGGGGGCCGCCTGGAGCAGGGGTTTCCAGAGGCTTTTTACATAGGCTTCGCCGCCCCCTGCGGCAGTCATGGTGTCCCGGTGCACGGCGTAGGCTCCGGGGCCGAGGTAATGCCTGTCGTCACGGTGTACGGCCACAACGGCGTCCGTAAAAGCAGCGGCGAGATCCGGCAGGGCGGCCAGGTGGTCAAAATGGCCGTGGGTGAGGAGCAGGTATGCCGGACTGAGGTTTTTTTCCCGCAAAAACGCTATTATACGGGGAGCGTCGCCGCCGGGATCGATGACGGCGCAGGGCTGCGGGCCCGGAGCACCGGCTGACCGGGACAGGGAGTAAATCCAGCAGTTGGTTTCTATGCCTCCTACCGTGAGGAACTCGATGATCCTTTTGTCTTTTTCGTTCATAATAATGATAGGAGGATAATACCCTGCGGCAGACGGATTTGCTAGTGATTCTTGCCCTGGCCCTGTTCTGGTACGGTCTTGCCCCCCTTGGAGGGGCTTTCGTTGTCCGCCGGAGCTGGAGGCGTTTCCGCCGGCGCTTTAACGAACTCAGCCTCAAGCCCCTCCTCAACTATGCCGTTGCCAGCCGTTCCGGGGACGGGGAGGAATACCGCTTTGCAGGGAATTTTGAATCCATTGCCGAAAACCGTATCCTCTGGGTCCGCAGCAGGGATCTGACTATTCCGGTGGAGCTTTCCGGCGCTTATACCTACGTGCTCCCTGATACCTGGGACCAAGGTCCTGCCTCTTTTGACCCCGGCGAGGAAGTCCCGGAACGGATACGATGGGAGCATATCTCAGCCCTTACAGGGGAAACCAGGGTATTTGTAGGCGGCTGCCTTGCCCTTAGGGACAATAGGAAGATTTTCGTTTCTTCCCCGAAGCCCCTGCTGGTTATCTTTTATGAAGGCAGAGACCGTTCCCTGGCAATCAGGACCATCCGGGCAGGGAGGCATAAAAACGAGTTTTGGAATTTCATAACCCCTTACGCCTTTGTCTGCGGGGCTTTTTCCCAGATCCTCCTGGCGGCGTCTTTCTTTACCCGTCCCGCTTTCAGGCTTACCGTGATCGCCGCCTTTATCGCCCTTTTTGCCCCCCTTTTCCCCCTGATACCTCCGGGGATATTTCTGACCATCCCCAGCCGCCGCCTTTGGTGGAGGGCCAGGATCTGCAGAGCTTACCGGGATCTGGCCCGCCTTCCTTTGGACTATTTTTGTTCCGGCGAAAACCAGGGGCGGCTCCCTAACGGCGAAACTTACATTGCCAGGGAGTACTCCAAACTGCCCGGTATGTTTTACCAGCAGAATTTTCCGTTTATCATCCCTGCAGAGGAAAAACGCCCCTGGGACAAATGGTATGTTTTCGGCGTCCTGCCTGTAACGGTTTCTGGGAAAGAGGATATTCCCCTGGAGCCTGCTGATGCGTTTGCTGTTTACGGCGCCCTCCCGGGGGAAAGCGAAACCCTGGCCCGGCGTTATACCCGCAAAGCCTGGGTCATGGAAACCGCCTCGGCCCTGCTGCTCCTGGCAGGAATAGGGATCAACATGTTTTTTATCAGTATGCTTCTGCTGCTTCTGACCCACAAATAACCCTTGACAATCCGGGAGCGGGGAAAACCCTTCGAGCCTGCATTAGCGGCTGGGGAGTCTGCCAAAGGAAGAGTCCAAAAGAAAAGCCGCCTAACCAGGCGGCTTTTCTTCTAGCAGGGACAGGACTCGAACCTGTGACCTCCGGGTTATGAGCCCGACGAGCTGCCAACTGCTCTACCCTGCGTTAAAGTATATTCATCTAATATACTGAGTTTACATCGCTTATGTCAAGCGGCGTTTCGACGCAAGTTATGACGCAAATCGAGGAGAGAAGATCCCAGGGCCGCCAGGACGACGGGAATTGACAGAAATGAGGGCAAGCCGGGGCTTAGAATGAAAAAGTCGTACATGCCGTGAATGAGCGCTGCGGAGACGAAAAGGACGGCGGAACGGACGGGGTATTCCGGGGCGATGACGAGGGCGGTTCCGGCCCTGGCGCCGCAGGCGCCGTGGAGCGGGGCGGCGGTAAAGGTCCGGAGCAGGGCGGCGCCGGGGTCCATGGCGCCGTAGAAACCGGTTTCGGCAGCTGCAAAACCAAGACCCGCTGCAAGTCCGGTCATGGCGCCTGTGGCAGAGAAAGGGCCGGGAAGGGTATTACCGCTGCCGGAACCGGCGCTGCGGACCAGCTTCCTCAGGGGAAAGAGGGTCGGGAGGCGGCTTAATTCTTCAATCAGGGCTATGCGGATAAAAACGCCGAATATCATGGTTCCGCTTAATCCGGGGCCGGACCGGGGCAGAAGGCTTTGCAGCAAGAAAGCTATGGGAACAGAAAGCAAGCCCGCACCTAGGGAAAAGATAAAAAGACGGCTCCCCAGCTTTTGCGAACGAAAAGCGAACCAGACAGGAATGACAGGCAGGACGGCGATAACAATCAATAGTACAAGAAGCCACAATCCATTCATTGTTTATAGAATAATACTAATGATTCCTGTATGGTAAAGTCCAGACATGGAACACAGGGTACAACGCATCATTCTTATCACCGGACCCAAGCACGCCGGTAAATCAGCCGCCGGACAGGCTCTGGCGGATTGTATGGGAGGGGAATTCGCGGATCTGGATGTCCTGGTAGAAAAAGCAGCCGGGAAAACTCCCAGAGCCCTTTTCAGGGAAGGGCCCGGGATCTTCAGGAAAGCTGAGGCCAGGGCGCTGGCTTCGGCTATAGCACGAATAAAAAGCCCCCAGATAAAGGGGCGGCCCCTCGTTATTGCCGCCGGCGGCGGCCTTATAGACAACCCGGAGGCAATGGAACTGCTGTACAAGAGGCCGGAAATAACAGCAGTATACCTGGAGGTCAGCCCCGAAACAGCCTGGAAACGTATCCTGGATACAGCGGTTCAAGGGGAACTCCCGCCTTTCCTTAACACGGAAAACCCTCAGGCGGCCCATTTTGAGCTCCACACCCGGCGGGCGGCGGCGTACCGGGCAGCGGCGCGGATCATCATTGACGGGGAAAACAAGAACCCCCAAGCTATAGCAGACGAAATCGCCGCCTGTCTTTCCGGGGAAGCCGATGTTGCGGAAAACGCCCTCTATTGATCGCCCTGGGGATTTTTGCGGGGCCTGCCGCGTTTCCGTTTGGTATTCTGCCCTTCAGGCAGGCCGGATTTTGAAACAGGCTTCCCAGCCTTCCCGGTAAGGCCGCTCTCTACAGCCCAATCGTAAATCAATTGTTTAAGGCCGTCCTTAACCAGCCGCAGGGGTTTGCCGCATACAGGGCAGGCAAAACGGCCTGAAGGATCTATATGGTTTTTGGCGCAGCCTATGCACCAGGTTTTACCACATTCGGCGCAGGAACCCGCCGGGAGGTTTTCAGGAGGCATAGCGAAAAGGCGTATTCCCTGCGCCGCAGGCGGGTTTTTCAGGATCTTCCAACTCCGGCTGCAGGAAGCGCAGGGAACAGTAGTGTACCTGCGTTCATCCAGCCGGGCCCTCAATTCCTCTCGTCTTGCAGCGGCCTCTTTGTTGAGATCCAGTTCGTCCAACCGGGCAAGGCAGTCCCAGGCTTCCTTCTCTTTTCCCAGGTTGATGAGTACCCAGCCTAGAGAAAAAAGGGACGGGACATGACGGCTCTCCATCTCCAGGGCCTGATTGCACGCAGTTTCGGCTCTGCTAAACTCTCCTTTCTTTGAAGCCACATAGCTGATAAGTTCCAGTACCGCGGGACTGGGGGCAATGCTGTGCGCATGGGCCAAAACAGAATCGGCCTCGCCGTAAAGGCCCAGTTCAATAAGGCACGAAGCGCGGTTGATAAGGTACTCGACAGAATCAGGAGCCGCTTCGAGAGCCTTCCGGTAGTATACATCAGCCTCCTCATACCGCCCGGCCCTGACCAGGAGGTTCCCGGCGCAGTTCGCCATCATGCCCTCAGGGTCATCAGCCTTATCCGCTGCCAGGAGCTTCAAGGCCTCGCCGGTCTCTCCCTTGAGGCTCAAGAGCTCCGCCCGGTTAACCCTGATAGCCGGCGCGTCTCCCAGGGCGGACGCGGCGTTATCAAGGTAGCCCCCGGCGGATTCCAGATCGCCTTTTCTCAGGCAGAGCTGGGCGGCGAAATTGTTGATCCAGCCGCCGCAGGGATCCAGAGCCAGGGCGGCTTCAAGGTCCGCCCGAAGAGCGCTTTCATCGGGATCATTGTTCAGGAGGAAACGATTTTCCGCAAGCTTGAAACGGAAAAGAGGGTAATCCTTTTCAAGAGAAGCCGCTTCCTCCAAAAGGGGCAAAGCCTCCGCCCGTTTCCCTTCCCGTATAAGCAGAAGCGCCTGGAGGTAGAGGATAGCCGCATCCTTAGGCGTCCGGGAACGTTTCTTCTTTCTCAGTGCCTCGGCTTTCCCGAATTCCCCGGCTGCCATCTTCCAGTCCTCAATACCGAAGGCCCATTTCCCTGCAAGGCCGTGGGCTTCCCGGCTGTCTTCCCCAAGGGAAAGGAGTTTGGGAACCAGAAGGCCAAGATCATCGTAATTATCTGCCCGCAAAAAAGCCCGGCCTGCGGCGAGAAAACGGCTCAGGGCTTCCTTTTTTTTACCCAGCACTTCATAGACATTAGCGGCGTTTTTCGCCAAAAGGCCGTTTTCGTTGTCCAGTTCAAAGGCCCTGTCATAGGCCGCCGCGGCATGCTTGTATTCCTTGAGACTCCAGTACGCATGACCCTGGAAATTGATAAGCACCGGATCATCCGCACGGAGCTTTACGGCTTCGACGCAGTAATCCCTGAGTTCTTGGTAACGCTCCCCGGCGTACAGGATCTTAGCCATCTCGGTAACCGCTTCCTTTCCTTCAGGACTATCCACATCGGATTGAAAACACCGGCTGATATACTGTTCCGCCTCGGAAGCGAGGCCGAGCTGCTGTGCAAGGCGGCCTGCCAGGAGCAGTTCCTTCTGCCGCGGTTGATAGCCCGGCGCATCCCAGGCCTTGCGAAGCTCCAGCATAGCGGCTTTATGCTGGTTCATAGCGGTAAACGTTTCCGCCAGCCTGAACCGGCACCGGGGATCGATATCAGGGCTCGCGCTCCACTTTTCGTAAAGAGCCGCCGCTTCGATGACGCGCGAATCCACCGTAAGGGACTCTAGGAATGTTTCGGCAGTATAGAAACTGGCGCTGCTTTCCGGTATAGGGGAAAAAAGAAGGGATGACAGACGGGCGTCGTCCAGGGAATGACCCGAAGGATCATAGGAAGCAGCGGCAAAACAGAGGCTTCCCTCGAAAATGGTGGAGTCGTTTATCTCCGCAACCCAGCGGCCCCGGATAAGGAGGACAATATGGCTGCCATAGGCTATGACGGTAAAATCCACAGCGTGGCTTGCGGCGATTTCCGCAGCCGCCTGATCCGGCAGTTCCGTCCAGCCGATAAGGGGAAGGGGCATACCGTTCCTGAGCACATCCAGCCTGAAGTAGCCTTTGTTTGAAATCAGGAAGGAATAGTAGGTTTTATCATCAACCATACGGAACAGGATTCCTGCCGCCGCATAACCGCCGTGGGCGTCCACCCGCACCCGGGCGTCTATTATCTGATCCCTGTAGCGGCAGAGCGGAGCCTCTACCCAGGCTATACACCTGGTTTTCTTTATCCCCAGGGAAAGACAGCGCCTGGAACCGAATTTCTGGAGATTGGCATCATAAGAGGATTCTGATTTAATATCAAACCGGGCGTGTTTCGGTTTACTGAAATCCGCTGTCCACAATTCTTCCGCAATCTCATCAGCCCCTGCTTTGGGTTTGAAAATGAGATTACGGACAGACAGCAGTTTTCTGAGAAACCGGGGCATACCAATATGTACCCCAAAAACGTCAAAAAGTCGAGGTCGTTGATGAAGAGCTTCCTTTCAAACATTGCCGCCGCAGCGTTGTCCAAACTGAAATCACCGGCATGGCTTGGCACCCAGGCCGACAAGTTCCTCATCATTCTGGCGCTGATTGTGCTGGCTCTGGGACTTTTCCGTTATCGCGGAAAACAGGCCGCAGCCGAAACCGCTGCGCCCACCCTTGTCTTTACCCAGTGGTGGCAGAACGAACTTGACGCAGGGACCCTGGAAAAGATTATCGAGGAGTTCGAAGCCCTGCACCAGGATATAAAGATAACCCTTGATACACGGCCTTACGAAGAAATCCGGGAGCTGCTGTCCGGGCGCACCCTTCTGGAAAGCGGCGAAGAACCTGGCGCGGAGCTTCCAGGCGACATCCTGGCCCTGGATCCCCTGTGGTTCCCGGAACTGGCCGGCAAGGGGATCCTCGATTCCAGGGAACCCCTTTTTCTCCTCAGCTTTTTTTATCCTCTCTTTTACAATATTGACATGCTGAAAGAAGCAGGTTTTAACTCTCCCCCTAAGACCTGGAGTGAATTTCTGGCTTTCACGAAAGCGGTTACGGATCCTTCCGGGGGCCGTTACGGAATAGCCTTTGCAGGCCGCAACCCCCAGGGCGCCTGCCGGGACCTGCGTTCCTGGATTTTGGCTTCAGGCGCCCTTACAACAAACGCTGAAGAGCCGGGCCTTGCGGCGAAACCCGTTGAGAAGGTTCTGGAATTTCTTGAAACCCTGGGAAAGGAAAAGGTTATCCACCCCGGAAGCCGCTTTATGAATGAAGACGAAAAACGGGACGCTTTTACCAGCGGCAAAGCCGCCTTTATGATTTGCCCAATCCAGGAAATTGAGGCCTTACGGCGGAACATGGAGGGGGGCTTCGGGTTTACCGCTCTTCCTGTTCCTGACGGCTATGCCGGGAAGCCCGTGTTCAGCGCTTCTTCCTGGAGCCTCGGCTTATACGATGGAAGCGGCTATCCTGAAGAAGCAGGGATCTTTATGGATTTTCTTGCTGAAAAAGCCCCGGTTTTGGCGGAAAAACTCCACGCCGTCCCAGGAGCCGCCAGCAACCCTCCGTCTTTGACCCTTGCGGACCCTTTCTATTCAAAAGCCTGGGATCTCTACACCGCCGGAGATCTTATCCGGGAATCCCCGGCTCTTGAGGGGGAAATTACGGCGCTGCTTGACTTTTTCTTCCAGGTACTTTAGATGATGAGCGGTTTGGGGAGAAAATTCGGCCCTATCGAAGGCTAAATTTTACCCGTAATTACCCGCTTATCTCTCCTGGAGCGGGGGAGAGGCCTGTAGAGTCTGCCTGGGCTATGGAAATACTTGACATCAGTGTCAAGTATTTCATACATTACGGGGGGAATACCAAATATTTTTCATAGAATCTCCCCCCGCTCCAGGGGTTCACGAAGGGGTTAAACCTTTTTTTTTGGTTTTTGTATTTTTTTTGAAAAAAAACGGCGAAATTTGAAAAAAAACACTTGACTAATAAATCATCCTATGGTACAATCTTAAGAAGAGTTCCCTGGAAGCCCTGGTTTTCGGGTAACCCTGATGAATCCGGTTAGGATTAGCCGGTATAAACTTGACGCAAGGGGGGTATAATTGCTTATGAACGCCGCTTTTGTAGTGAT
>JAISZE010000119.1 GCA_031269405.1 Treponema sp.
GGTTTCCTCCGTAGGGTTCTTGATGGATTCCAGGGTGGCCCGGGTATGCTGTATGTAGCTGCGGAGTATCTCAAGCCACGATTCCTCGTCCCCGTCCACCATATCAAGCCCTGTTTCCATATTGAAGCCTTCGATTCCGGCTTCCCTGGCGATGGATTTAAGGCGGGATTCCTCCCCGGGCGTTTCCGTTCCCTTGTCTTTCCCGGCCAGTTCCTTTTCTTGTGTTTTATCCCTTACCCAGCGGTTGATCGCCGCGTCCATCAGCATGATGTCGATGGGTTTGGTGAGGAAGGCCTGGAACCCGTGGTTGAGAAAGAACTCCTCGTTTCCGGTGATGGCGTTGGCGGTTAAGGCGATAATGGGAACCGACTTCGCGTAATCGGTTCCTATCTCCCCGCGGATGATGCGGACGGCCTCTATGCCGTCCATACCGGGCATCATGTGATCCATAAAGACGGCGTTGTATGTAAGTCCGGCCTCCCGTATCTTGTCTATCGCCGCCTGGCCGCTTGAAACGCAGTCAACGGTCATGCCGTAGGGCTTGAGCATCCCCTTCGCTACATCCAGGTTCGTGGGCACGTCGTCAACCACCAGCACACGGGCATACGGTATCCATGCCCTCAGCAGCTTTTGGTTCCTGCTGCGGCGCTGGGTGGTAAAATTGAAATTGGCAAGGTTTTCAGCCGTTTCCCTGCCTATGGCCGGGCCGCCTGAATATTCCTGGCGTATCCGCAGGGAAAACACGCTGCCCTTGCCGTATTCGCTTTCTACGGTGATGGTTCCCCCCATGAGTTCCGCCATCTTAAGGCTTATGGAGAGCCCCAGCCCGGTTCCTTCGATCTTGCGGTTGCTCCGGGTGTCCACCTGGCTGTATTCGCCGAAAATTTTGTCCATATCCTCTTTTTTGATCCCCTTGCCCGTATCCTCCACCTGGCTTACGAGCCAGAAGCCGCTATCGTCCTGCTCCGAAGATATGTACCAGTCCACAAACCCCGCGCTGGTATACTTGAAGGCGTTGGACAGGAGGTTGTTGAAGATCTGTTTGATCCGCAGTTCGTCGCCATAGAGCTTTTCCGGGAGCTTCTCGTCCGGATGGAGGCGGAATTTGATGGGTTTGCTGCCTATGCGGACTATGTTGAGGTTTACCGTGTCGTTGATGAGGCTGGGGATATTGTATTCCACGGGGATGAGCTCGAATCTGCCGGACTCGATTTTTGAAATATCCAGGATATCGTTGATGATCCCCAGGAGGGTTACGCCGGAACTGTAGATTTTTTCCACGTTGTCGAAGACTTCGCCGTTCAGGTTTCCCGACCCCAGTTCCAGTTCCGAAAGGCCGATGATGGCGTTGAGGGGCGTGCGCATTTCGTGGCTCATGTTGGCAAGGAACTGGCTCTTTGCCTCCGAGGCGCTTTCGGCTGCCACTTTGAGTTCTTCCAGGCGCAGGTTCTGATCTTCAATCTTTTTGAAGGGAAGCGCGACGCTGTTGGCGGCAAAAAAGGCCACGATCAGCCCCAGGCCCAAAAACATGGCGGAAGAAATGAGCAGCACCTGGCGGATCTGGGAAACCGGGCTTTCGCCGACAGGGGCGGAGACCCCGAGAGACCAGCCGTCGGAATCGGGAACCGGGGTAAAGGCGCAGATCCGGTCCTTTTCTAAAAAATAGTAGGTATCAATGCCCCCCTCCCCCTGTATCATCCGTTTAAAAAGCCTGGCGACGCTCTCGTATCCGGGATTGGTTTTGGCCAATTCTATAAGGTTGTACCCGCCTTCTACAAGCCAGTCCCTGGTATTGGCGATGAGCACCCCTTCCCGGTCAATGACGAACACGCTTCCTGATTCCCAGACTCTGAATTCCCCCACAAGGTTGCTGAGGAGGAATCCGGGCAGGGTAAGGATCAGTACCCTGTCCCCGCCCAGGGGCTTCCAGATGCGGCTCACCAGGTTACCGCCGCTTTCCCATTCAGGGGACGAAAAAACGGTTTCACCCGCGAAGGCCTTACGCATCGGCTCGCTCCCCAGGTAATTGTTGGACGGGGCGGCCCGGCCATAGAAAGCGACCCAGCCCTGGCGGTTAAAGACGGACACCGAAAGCAGGATGTTGTTTTTAAGAGAACCTTCGAGGATTCCGCCGATTTCATCATCTTTCCGGTTCTCAAGTTTGGTTTCTATGAGGGCGGCTTCCTTTTTAAGGAGTTCCAATTCGATGGAAATCAGCCGGGCCGCGATGTGGCTGCTCACGGTCATGTCGCTCTGTACCGCGTCCCAAAATTTACTCTGGCTGAAAAAGAGCCCCAAAACCAGGCTGGAAGCGGTAATGATGAGGACAATGGAAATGATGACCAGCATCACTTTGACACGTATGGACAGCATGAACAACCCCGGTTTTGATAAATCTTTTTTCAGATGAATACAGTATAAGCGGAAAAGTGGAAAAAGTCCATATTCCCGCCGCTGGAACCAGGTTACTGAGACCTTTGCGTTACTACGTGTATCCGGCCTTGGCGAGCTTGTCTTTTATATACGAAGCCGCCGCGGCAATATCCTTTTCCGGATCGGCGCCGGCCTCGCGCTCAATGGTGAAGAACCCGTCAAAACCCGCCCTTTTCAGGGCCGCCAGGTAGGTATCGAAATTCACCTTTCCCTCGCCTACCGGGGTTTCGGCAAAATAGTCTTCGGCCCTGACAGCATCTTCAATTTCGCCTTTCGCGGCGACACCGTAAAAACGCACCGGGTCGGTCTGTTTTTTCATGATCCCGTCTTTGACGTGGGTATGCACAATGTACTTGCCCAGGACATCCACAGCCTGGGCCGGATCCACGCCGGTAACCATGACAAAATTCGCCGGGTCCAGGTTCACGCCCACGCCGCCGTGGGTATGCTCGATAAACATTTTAAGGACTTCGGGCTTTTCGGGCCCCGTTTCAATGGCAAGGGTAATGCCCTGTTTCTTTGCGTATTGGCCCAGGGGATCCATGGCACCGAGCAATACCCCAAAAAGTTCCGCTTTTTCATCCGCCGGAATGAGGCCGATATGGGTGGTAACCACCGAAGTCCCGCAGGCGGCGGCTAAATCAATGATCGCCTTGGTTTTTTCAATACGCCCGGGATTTTCCCCGGCAATCTGAAACCCGTGCCCCCCGAAGTCGCCGCAAAGGGCGCTCATCGTGAGACCCAAATCCTTTAACAGGGCAAGGTACTCATCCAATACGGATTTTTTCCTGAGCAGATCGGGGTTAAATTCTTTGCCCGACGCGTAAACCTGCACTCCTGTAAGGCCGAGTTTGGCCGCCTTCATCAGCCCTTCCTTGAGGGGGCAGCGGAACCCTTCCGCCAAAACACCTATTTTCATGCTTTACCTCCGCTAAAAAATATATTCTGATTTCCACCTGTTTGCCAATGGGCGTACACTGCGGCAACAGCGGCAAGGGAAGCCAGGAAAAGCCAAAACAGAATCCCCGATGCCGCCGCGCAGTCCTGGAGCAGGGCAAGGTTGGGGTAAAAGCTCCACCGGTCAATATCCCCCAGGGAGGGCAGATCCTGCCAGGGGAGGCAGATTGAAACCACGCGCAGCAGCAGGAAGAGGATACCGCCGGCGCAGGCGGGCAGGGCCAGGGCGGCGGCAAAGCACCTGAGCGCGATACCGCCGCCGGTACGCAGCAGTTCCGGGAGATAGCGGCTTTTTAGTTCCCGCCTCAGCCGGGAAAACGCGGCCCTGAATTTTCCCAGTACTGGGGGGATGATAAAGGCCAGAAGCAGGCAGGACAGCAGCATCAGTGCCACGGCGGCACGTTCCCGCAAGAAGCGTATCTCCGCGCCGAGGCTGAAAAACCCAAAGCCGCTGTCATAAACCCCCAGGGATTTGAGGCTGTCCCTGATATAGGAGGCGTTGATTCCCTTGGCAGCCTCCGTTTGGGCCAGGAGGGAAGCGGCCTTGCCGCCCCGTACCGAAGAGGGCGCGTATATCCGGCGGTTGTCTTCATCCCCGTCGTGTATCACCCCCGCGACAATCCAGGTCTCACCCCGGATCTTCAGCCTGCTGCCTGCGGCATGGCTGCTCCCAAACAGATCAAAGGCCGCTTTCCCGTTCAGCACCGCGTGGCGCCAGCCGCCCTCCCAGGCCTGTTTGGAAAAGAAAGAACCTTCCGCCATGGGATAGCCCAGAAGCCGGGGGTAATGGCTGTTGGTTCCGGTGAAGGTTACCGGGTACTCGATACCCAGGACAACCGCCTTTTCCGGCCCGGTAATTTCATAGCCCAGGGGAAAATGTTCATCGCAAAACCGTTCGATTTTTTGCACGTCGATTTCCGGGGCATGGAGATCCGCCGGGGCCGCCAGGAACAACTGCCCAAGGCCGGTTTTCCCGGCGATAAAGGCCGGTACGCAAAGGCCCGCGCCACAGAGGAAGCAACCAAGCACGGCAATTAGCAGCGGCCTATGCAAGGGGCTCCTAGTTCTCAAAAAAATCCCCAGGATTCTTCAGTACCACCGGCAGCCCGGCGGAAAGGGGCTTGTCCGACGTCAGCGCAACAGGCTCAAAGAACGTGATGCCCCGGACTACGGCGGTGTTTTGGTAATCCGCATCCCCAAGGAACACGTCCAGCCGTTCAACGTAATATTCCTCCCCCATAACGCCCTTCCGCCGCTTTATCTGGTACAGGAAATAACCATCGCTGTCCTGATTCACGGAACCTGTGGGAACCAAGGTAAAGGAAGAAGCGCTGGTTTTCTCAAAGGTGATTTCAAAGGTTTCCCCTTCGCTTATCTCGCCGGAACGCACCGAAACGCTGACGGTTTTCCCCTGTGCCGAAGGCTTTACCCTG
>JAISZE010000160.1 GCA_031269405.1 Treponema sp.
GAGCAGTCCGGCGATAATGTCGCCATAAAGGAACCGGAAGGCAGCCCCAGGGCCTGGTAACAGGCGCATAGCATCCCTAATGTTTCCCTCCCTGGAGCAAAAAAACGGTACAACCTAAAACAAAAGCGCCCTTGCGTCGGGGATACCTCTCAACTATACTTGAAGCATCTCATACCGAACCGGAGGGTTCTCATGGATAAAGACGCCGTTATTGCCAGGGCAAAAGACTATATAGCCAAAGAAAAGGACCCCGGTTTTAGGGCAGAGGTAGAAAAACTGCTGGCAGCCGGGGATGTTAAGGAGCTTGAAGACCGGTTCTACCGCAATCTGGAATTCGGCACCGGCGGGCTCAGGGGGGTTATTGGAGGCGGTTACAACCGGATGAACACCCTTGTGGTCAAAAGCGCCACCCAGGGGCTTGCTGCGTACCTTATCAAAGCCTTCCCGGAAAAGGCCCGGGCGGGAAAGCTTTCGGCGGTTATCGCCTTTGACAGCCGCCATTACTCGGCGGAGTTCGCCGGGGCTGCGGCGCTGATTTTCGCGGCCAACGGCATTAAGACATGGCTCTTTTCCGGTATGCGCCCTACGCCGGAGCTTTCCTTTGCTATCCGCAGGCTTGGCTGCGACACAGGCATCGTGGTTACCGCCAGCCATAACCCGCCTCAATACAACGGCTACAAAGCTTACTGGAACGACGGCGCCCAGATCATAGCCCCCCATGACAAGGGGATCATTAACGAAGTGAACGCTGTTACGGAAATTAAGGAAATGGGTAAAAACGAGGCTTTGGCAGAAAAGCTCCTGGTGATCATAGACAGGGAAATCGACGAGCCTTATCAGGATATGGTAAAGAGCCGGCTTTTCAGGCCGGAACTTATCAGGGAAAGGGCCGGGGACGTAAAAATTGTCTACACCCCCCTGCACGGCACCGGGGCTTTCCATGTAGAGGCGGTACTGGGGAGCCTGGGCCTCAGAGTTATCACGGTGCCGGAACAACGGGAAGGGGACGGGGGCTTCCCTACAGTGGCCTTCCCTAACCCCGAAGAAGCGGCGGCCCTGGACATGGCTATCAGACTGGGCAAGCAGGAAAAGGCCGATGTGATCATGGCCACGGACCCCGATGCGGACCGTTTCGGCAGCGCTGTCAACGACGGCAAAGGAAACTTCACGCTCATTACCGGGAACCAGATGGGGGGGCTCCTGGCGGATTATATCTTCCTTTCATTAAAAGAAAGCGGGAAAATGCCCCCCAATCCGGCGATGGTCAATACGATTGTTACGACAGGGATGCAGAAGCGGGTAGCGGAGCTTTACGGAGCCAGATGCTTCGAGTGCCTTACGGGCTTCAAATGGATCGCCGCGATAATGGCCCAATGCGAAACCGGTAAGCCGGCGTCTATCGTATTCGGTACGGAAGAAAGTTACGGCTACCTGGTGGAAAACGAGGTCCGGGACAAGGATGGGATCTCCGCTGCGGCTATGACAGCGGAAATGACCCTCTACTGGCGGAGCAAGGGCAAAAGCCTTTTGGACCGCTTAAACGAACTCTACGAAAAATGCGGCTACTGGGAGGAAATGGGGATTTCCAAATACTTCCAGGGTCCCCAGGGGCCGTCCATCATGCAGGGTATTATGGATGAATACCGGAAAAACCATCCTAAAACCCTGGGAGGCATCGAAGTCGTCCGGGTACGGGATATCAAGAACGGCGCGGACGGGCTTCCCCCCAGCGACGTGCTCCAGTTCTACCTTAAAGACGGTACAGTGGTAAGCGCCCGGCCCAGCGGCACTGAGCCTAAGATCAAGTTCTACGCTTCCTGCTGTACCGAAGCAGGTCCCGGCGGGCTGGCCGCCGCAAGGGCCGAAGCGGGGCGGAAGCTGGAGGCTATTAAAAAAGATATTCAGAAAGTCTTAGGAGATTAATGGAAAACATCGGCGTCTGGGCGGAAAAGTACGCCGGGAACGGTATTTTTACCGCCTTCGACCTTGAAACCACCGGCCTTGATCCCCGGAACGACCATATCGTTGAAATCGGGGCGGTCAAATTCGACCGCCGGGGCCTTATTGCCCGGTTTTCCACGCTGATTAACCCCGGCATCCCTATGCCTCCTGAAGCGGGAAAGGTAAATAACATCAGCGACGAAATGCTGGCCGGCAAACCTCCGCTGGACGAGGTTCTGCCCGATTTCATCAGGTTTATCAGAGATACAGTTCTGACGGCCTATAACGCGCCTTTCGACTGCGGTTTCATCAACGAGCGTCTCAAAACGAAGATGGATTCTCTCCCCAATCCTGTCGCCGATACCCTGGCGATTGCCAGGGAGGTTTTTCCGGGCAGGAGGAGCTATAAACTCCAGGATCTGGCGGCGGAGCTTCAAATTTCGGCTGCTGAAGCCCACAGGGCCGAGGACGACGCCCGGCTATGTATGGAAATCTTTATCCGCTGCCTGCGCGGGAGGGGCTGATATTTTTTTTCACTGTTCTTGTATCAATAGATAGAATTCTATATTCTTTACTATAGTAATAGAAAAGAGGCAAAGATGATAAAACTGCGAAAGGGCCTGGTTGTTCTGTTCCCCGGCATACTCTTTATAACAAGCTGTTCCATTAACAAGATGGCCGTAAACGCCGTCTCAAACGCCCTTACCGGATCCGGAAGCGCCGATGTGTTCACCGGGGATTCGGACCCCAGGCTGGTAGGGGAGGCCCTTCCGTTTGCTATCAAACTGTACGAGGCCCTGCTCGCCCAAAACCCCGATCACCAGGGCTTGCTTTTGACCACAGGCTCCCTCTTTGTGATGTACGCCAACGCCTTTGTCCAGGGCCCTGCGGAAATGGAGGACCCCATCGTGGAGTACGAGGAACGCATGGCGGGCCTTGAGAGGGCGAAAAAACTATACCTCAGGGGAAACGCCATCCTTTCTTCGGGACTGGAAAAGAAATACCCCGGATTCGGCACCGCTTCAGTCCGGGACGGAACCCTGGACCCTTTCCTTGTAAAAATGAAGAAAGATGACGTGCCCTTTCTCTACTGGTCTGTAGCCGGAGGGCTTGCGGCATACTCGATTGATGTCTTTGACTTCGACCTGGGTACCAAAATCCCCGAATGGGGCGCCATGATCGCCAGGGCCTACGAACTGGACCCGGATTTCAACAACGGCGCAATTGACGATTTCTATATACTGTACTACGCCTCCCTTCCTGAGGCCCTCGGCGGGGACAGGGCCAAAGCCGAAGTCCATTACCGCCTGGCGCTGGAAAAAACCAAAGGTTTATCGGCGGGCCCCTATGTTTCCTACGCCACAGCGGTATGCGTTCCCGCCCAGGACTACGAGGCGTTTAAGGAAAACCTGGAAAAAGCCCTGGTTGTCGACGTGGACGCTGAGCCCTCCAACAGGCTGGTAAATATCATTTCCCAGAAAAAAGCCCGGTTTCTCCTGGACACGGCGTATAATTTCTTTTCGTTCCTTGAACTTGAACTTGATTATGATGATGATGCTTGGGAGTATTAACCCGGTAAGCAAGGAGTTGCAGTTATGAAAAAAACAGGCTTTGCCGTTCTGGCCGTTCTGGTATTGATCCTCGCAAGCCCTGCGGGGATTTTCGCCCAGAGAGGCGGGAGATCACAGGGGGAAACCCTGGAGATAAAAATCGCCTCCCCGCTTCCCAGGGAATCGCCCTGGGGAAGGACTCTGGACAGGCTCGCCTCCGAATGGGCCAAAATTACCAATAACCAGGTACGGCTCCGGGTACTCCACGGCGGAACCGAAGGGGGTGAAGGCAAGATGTACCTCTCCCTGGCAAGCAACATCATCCAGGCCGCAGTTTTTACCTCCGTCGGGCTTAGCTCGATAAACCCCGCAATTATTACCCTGAGCACCCCTTTCCTTATTCGCAGCGAACAGGAACTGGACGCGGTGCTGGATGTGGTCCAGGGGGATCTGGAAAAACAGCTTAACGGTACCGGCTATTTTATCGTTGCCTGGTCTAAAGCCGGGTTTGTCAATGTATTTTCCAGGGACCCGGTGTTTATTCCCGATGATCTCCGTAAACAAAAGATCGCCTCCAATTTCGGATTAGACGAACTCAATACGGCTTTCAAGACCATGGGATTCCAGATGATAGAAACAGACCTTACCGATGTAGGGCCCAAACTGGCAGCAGGGACTATTATGGCGGCGTACCAGAGCCCCGCTGGGGTGGCGGCGTACCAGCTTCACGGGCAGTTGAAGAACATGCTGGCTATTAATATCGCTCCCATTATGGGCGGAATTGTTATCAACCAGATAACCTGGAAAAAAGTTGGGGATCTTAACCCCCGGTACCAGCAGGAGATTCTCAGGGTAACCAGGCGCATCGCTGCGGAATTGGACGCTTCTATGCAAAAGACCGTGGCCGACGCGGTTAACACCATGACCCGGGACGGCCTCAAGGTGAACCGCCCCAGCGCCGCTCAGGAACAAATATGGTACGCCGATGTGGAACGGGTCATTCCGGTCCTCCTGGGCACGACCTTTGACCGGGACCTGTACCAGAAAATCAACGATGTTTTGATTAAGCACCGGAACGGACGGTAGGTAGCAGGGAATGGGAAAAATTCCGCCTGCTTTTTTAAGGGCCACGGAACGCCTGGAGAAGGGCGTCTGTTATGCCGCCCTGGTGCTGATGGCCCTGATCCCGGCTGTAGAGGCGCTGATCCGGCCTTTCAGCGGGGCTATACCGGCATCCCGGGGGATCATGACCCATCTCTTCCTGGTAGTAGGGCTCTTCGCCGCTATGCTTACCACTAAATCAAAAGAACATATTTCCATTGCCGTTATCCAGTACACAAAAAACGAAAGGCTGAAAACCGTCCTTAGGGCGGCAACGGGCCTTATTTCGGCTTTTGTGGTAACTGTCCTGTTCTGGAATTCCCTGTCGTTCCTTGTATTCAGCCTTTCAGGCAGACCCGTGGGCTTTATCCCGGACAGGGTCTTCGCCCTGGCCCTGCCTATAGGCTATGGGGTCATGGCCTTCCGCTTTGCCCGGCAGAGCGCCTACGGGAGAGGCCTCCCCCCGGTTCTGGCGGTGCTCCTGGGAACCTGTTGTTCCTTCCCGGCTATCGCCAAACTTGTCTGGGGCTTCGATCCTCCTGAACCGTTTTATACCTGGGTCAACATCCTCTATGATGGGGCTTATTACATCAAACTGCCGGTTATTATCTTTCTTATCGCTGCGGCCCTTTGCGGGACTCCCATTTTCGCGGCTATCGGGGGAATCGCCCTGATCATGCTCCAGGCCGCAGGGGGCGAGCCGGAAGCGGCGCTTATCCAGATTTATTCGGCCCTGACTGAGGCGGATATTATCGCCATTCCCCTTTTTACCCTTACCGGTTTTTTCCTTTCAGAAAGCAAAGCCGGGGAGCGGTTAGTGGCGGCTTTCAGGAGTCTTTTTAGTTGGATCCCCGGAGGCATGATCATCGCAACTGTGGTGATCTGCGCTTTTTTCACTTCCTTTACCGGAGCTTCGGGAGTTACCATTCTGGCCCTTGGGGGCATTCTTTACACGATACTGGCCGAGAAGTCCAAATACCCCGAGCAGTTT
>JAISZE010000164.1 GCA_031269405.1 Treponema sp.
CTACCGCTTCCTTTTCCGGGGGGAACGGGAATACCGGCGCAGCCTTCTTTACGACAGCAAGGACATCAGGGATGATATGGAAAAATACGCCGAAAGCCTCAGAGACTCCCTGGCTCTTATGTTGTCGGTTCCTTTTTATTCCCTTTTCGATCCTGGTATGGGGGGGACGATGACAGATTCTAACAGAGCGTTACTCTCGGGAACATCGGGAAATGCCCTGCTCAGTTACGGCCAATTCGGCGACAAATTCGAAGTTTCCCTGGGGATGCCGGAAAATTACAGCCTTTCATCCCTCATCATTCCCTCTAAGATAAACGGGAGATTAAGCCGCATAGTGGAACAGAAATTGGACATTCCCTCGGATACTCTCAACCTTGGAGGGGGCCTGGGTTTTTCGTCCATAAACATGTTCGGTGCTTTCGGCGCCGCGCCGTTATTTAATTTTTACCAAAGTGACGAATTCTCCCATTCCATCGACGCAGCGGTAACTATGCCCAGAGGCGAAAAAAATTCCTGGAAGATCCAAGCAGAGCAGGCCATAAGCTTCCATGGTTTTGCCGGGGCCGAATTGGTTCTGACCAACACCCTGAGCATAAGCTCCACAAATTCCGTGGACACAGGAAACCGCTGGACCGAGAGTGTTACCCTGGAATGGATTTACCCCATGGAAAAAAGCCTCCTGGGCGCTCTTTATTCTAAATTTACCGGCATGATCAGAAGCCAAAGCTCCTGGCTTACCCTGGCAGGTCTGGCCAATGCGGAATACGAACAGATCCGTAAAGAGACCCTGGAATTCGTCTTTGAGCATGTTCCCGCGGCTTCAACCGCCTCTTCCGGCGATTACAACCGCTATTCCCTAATCCTCGGGCATGAATCGTCGGTAAGGGTTTTCGGCAGGCTCAATCTTTCGGTTTTTGCAAAACTCAATATATCAGAAGACTCAAATACCCGGATTCTTTCCTTCCTCGGCATTATCGGAACTACCCTCAATATCAGCTTCTGAATCGGCCTCAGCCTCAGCTTCCGGACTTTGAACCTCTGTTTCAACGGGCGGATTCCTGATTGTATCCAAAGCCCTGCGTATACTGTTTTTGTGCGTTTCGCTTATGCGGCTGTCGTCAAGCAGTTTTTCCAGGGCTTCCATATCCTTAAAGCCTTCCGCGACAGCCGCGTCAAGCTCGGTAATCCCCTCGCCGCTTCCACTGTCCGCCATAAAGAGAAGCCTGGCGGTTTCAAAACGAAGCGTCGATTTTTTAAGAGTTTCCGTGTCGGTCTGGAGGGCTGTAACGGCAGCCTGGTATTGTTCCAGGGCCCTGGCATAGAAACCCGCGGCCTCCAGAACCTGGGCGTATTCATAAAGAACCTGGGAAACAGGCTGGGTATTGGCGTCAATCCATTTGGCATAATTATCCACCGCTTCGACTTTGTTCAGGGCTTTTTGGGTTTTTGCAAGCAAAAGGAGAACATCCAGGTTTTCTTCCAGGGCATAGGGATATTTAAGCAGTATCTCTTCGCTTTGGCCGTATTTTTCCATGGCGTAAAGAACCAGCGCATAGTTATACCCATCGTCAGCCTCTTCGGGAACCAGAGCCAGTACCTTGGCGTAAAGAGCTTCGGCCTCTTCAAAATTGCCGTTTTTTATCCGGGTATAAGCCGCCGCTTTAAGGACCATGATATTCCCGGGGTCCCTTTCCAGGATCCCCTCAAAATACTTCGCCGCTTCCTCATAGCGGCCAGTCGCAAAAGCTATCCTCCCCAGGTTGTATTCCGAGGCAACCATGGTCCGGTCTATCGATCTGGCCCGGTTGAGCCATTTTTCCGCTTCCTCGAATTTTCCAAGTTCATAGTAGGCCATGCCTATGGAAAAATATTCTTCCGCCGAAGCCGCCTGGGAAGCGCAGGAAAAAAAAACAAAACAGGAAGGCAGGAAAAAGGACAAAAGGAAAATAGTAAAAACCAGGCTCTTTCCGTTCAAAACCGTTTTCATTGTTCAGTATTCAGCACCGTATCTTCAATCTGCCTGAGCTGGGCCCTGTAAAGCCGGGCAATATTGGAACCGTAATCGGCCACAAGCTGAATGATATTCCTGGGTGTTTCCGGGTCCCTGCCGTTGATCCTGTCTCCCGCATCCCCAAGACCCGGCATAATATAGGCGTTTTCGTTCAGCACCGGGTCCATCCACAGGGTATAAACCTGGCAGTTCTCCAGGGCCCGTACCGCCCGGAGGGCTCCTTTAAGGGCCGCGATGACGTTAAAAAACTGGATTGATTTGGGCTTAACCCCTTCGCTCAAAAGGTACTTTACCACGGTTACCAGGCTCCCACCGGTAGCGTTCATGGGGTCAGCAAAAATAAGATCCTTTCCTTCCAACTGCTCCAATTTAAAGTAGGAACGATCCAAATCCATGATATATTCCATGTCGTTTTCATGCCTGGTATCGTCCCTGCGGATTTTAAAAAGGGCAAAGGGGGTTACATAACCCCGGGAAGAATACTCCTGGATTTCCTTGGAAAAAATCATGGACGGAAGAAGAGCCCCCCGGAGCATGACGCACATAACCGTATTTTCAATCTTGTCATCTATATTGGTAATTTTATGAACCGCGTAATTCTGGACCGGTAAAGTAACCGGGGTTTTTACAATGAGATAGTTTTTATTTGACCCCGTGGTTCCCCCATAGGCCAGTTTGAAGAGCATCTCGTAAGCCCGTTGGATATAATAGACGAATTCCTCGTTCCCGGTTCTTAAGTCCCTGAGTTTCGCTATAAGCCGGGATGCTTCGGGGTGGCTTTCCTGGGGGGTAAGGAAGGAATACACCTGAAGGCCCCTTTCCTGCTTGCAGATTTCTTGCATCGCCGAACCCATCTCATTAAAGAGCCGGATCAGGTTCTCTTCTTCCCGCTGTTTTTCCTTGTCCAGCCTGCTGGTAGCCAGGATGGAAAAACTGCTCATCACTTCCCGGTAGACCTTATCCATGCGGCTAATATATTCCCGGTCCGCCTCGGTAAGATAACCATCCAGATCTTCGGCTTTAAGAATCACCCTCTTCATGGATACAGTCTACATCAATTGTAGAGGAAGAACAAGGTTAATTCAGGACAGAGACATTTGCTTTCAATACGCCAGGGATCTCCAGGGCCGTTTTCTAAGGCGGAGGGTGCCCGCCCGTTCGCTTAAAGCCAGGGCCGCTTCGTCCGCTTTTTCGAGGACGGCGGTTTCGTCCACCACCATCACCTTCCCGTCTTCCATGACGATTTGGCCGTCGATTATCAGGGTCTCCACATTGGCTTGAGAAGATGAATATACCAGGGTGGAGACAGGATGATGCATAGGCACAGCCTTGGCTGAGCGGAAGGGGTTGAAAATAAAGAGATCCGCCTTCTTGCCTGTTTCAAGGCTTCCTATCTTATCCTCCATTCCAAGGCATCCGGCGCCGTCTATGGTGGCTGCCTCCAGAATTTTTTCGGCCGTGAGGATGGTAGGGTCGGCGTGGCTTACCTTCTGTAATAAAACCGCGGCTTTCATCACCTCAAGCATATCATTGGAATTATTGCTTCCAGCCCCGTCGGTGGCAAGACCCACGGTTACTCCCGCTTCAATCAGGGCGGGTATGGGGGGCACTCCTGAAGAAAGGTACATATTACTTACA
>JAISZE010000060.1 GCA_031269405.1 Treponema sp.
GTGCTGGACGAGGCGGACCGGATGTTCGACATGGGCTTTTACCCGGACTTGCGGAAGCTTATCCGGGTGGTGCCCCCGGCGGACCGGCGGCAGACCATGCTGTTCAGCGCCACCCTCAATGCCTGGGTCAAAAACCTGGCCTGGGAGTACACTAAATCGCCTTTTGAGATCGAGATTGCGCCCGAAACCGTCACGGTGGACGAGGTGGAGCAGGTGCTGTACCACGTGCCCTCGGAGGAAAAAATGCGGCTCCTTTTGGGGATCCTCCAGAAGGAACAGCCGGAAAGCGCCATTATCTTCTGTAATACCAAGCGGTATACCGAAATTGTGGCCAAGCGGCTGCGGGTCAACGGCTATGACTGCGAATTTATCATCGGCGACCTGCCCCAGGTGAAACGGCTCAAGGTGATCGACGACGTGAAGGCCGGGAAAATCCGGTTCCTCGTGGCCACCGATGTGGCCGCCCGGGGGCTGGACATTGAGAGCCTGGCCATGGTGGTAAACTACGACCTCCCCACGGAGGCGGAAAACTACGTTCACCGGATAGGCAGAACCGCCCGGGCGGGCAAAACCGGCAAGGCCATCACCCTGGCCAGCGAACAGGATGTCTACGAACTGCCTGCTATCGAGCGCTATATAGGCCAGAAGATCCCTTCAGAGACGGTTACTGCAGAACATCTGGGGGAAGACAAGAGCGAGGGCCAGCGTATCCACACCGAATTTTACGAGGACAGGGGCGAAAGAAGCCGGAGGGGCAGCGGCGAAAGCAGGGGCCGCCCCAGAGATGGAGGGGGGGGAGGGAACCGCGAAGCCGGGCCGGGCCGGGCCGGGAGCGCCGGCAACAGGAACCGCCGCAGGGCGGGAACAAGCGAAGGTTCCGGAGGCCGGGTCAGGGGCCCGGAAGCCGGCCGCCGTACTCCAGGGGCAGGAGATCTTTCCCGGCTTTCTTTTAACGAACGCATGGCTGTTTATAAACAGAAATACCATCAAGCCGGCCCGGGGGCCCAGGCCGTAGAAGGCGGAAACAGGAAAAACGGCGGAAAAAACCGGCCTCAGGAGGCCGGGACGGCCCAGGCAGCCGGGAGCGGCCCGGGGCGGGAGGCGAATTCCGCCGGAACCGGACAGCAGGGCGCCGGAAACAACAGAAACCGGAGCGGCAAAAGCCGGGGCGAATTCCGCCGGGGCGCCGGACAGGGAAGGCCCGGACCCGCTGGAGCCGAAAAAGAAAAAACCGCTCCGGCGGCCAATGGCGGGAACCAAAAGGCTCCTAAAACGGGCATACTTTCAAAAATTTTGAGGATTTTTAATAAGAAGAAATGATTACTGTTACCGATGTCAGCCTCACGTACGGCGAACGCACGCTCTTTAAGGATGTTAATCTAAAATTCACCCCCGGAAACTGTTACGGCATTATCGGGGCCAACGGCGCAGGAAAATCCACGTTTCTCCGTATACTTTCAGGGGAGACGGAACATGATAAAGGCGAAATCGCGGTAGGCAAAGGCCAGCGCATCGCGGTACTCAGGCAGGATCACTTCGCTTTTGAGGAATACCGGGTACTGGAGACTGTTATCATGGGTTTCCCCCGGCTGTACGCTTTGCAGAAAGAGCGGGAAGCTGTTTACGCAAAAGAGGATTTTACTGAAGCCGACGGCCTCAGGGCCAGCGAGCTTGAAGCCGACTTTGCCGACCTTGGCGGCTGGGAAGCGGAAGCCCAGGCAGGACAGCTCCTTTCGGGGCTGGGCATAAGCGAGGGGGATCACGAAAAGCTCATGTCCGAACTGGACGAAAGCCGCAAAGTGCGGGTGCTCCTGGCCCAGGCCATCTTCGGCAATCCCGACATACTGCTCCTGGACGAGCCTACTAACGGCCTCGATCTTGAATCCATCTCGTGGCTTGAGGATTTCCTCATCGAGTTCCCTAACACGGTGATCGTAGTCTCCCATGACCGCCACTTTCTCAACTCCGTGTGCACCCATATCTGCGATATCGATTTTGGAAGGATCTCCCTCTATTCGGGAAACTACGATTTCTGGTATCAGATGAGCCAGATGCTCCAGCGCCAGGCCAGGGAATTACAGAAGAAAAACGAGGATAAAGCAAAGGAGCTGCGGGAATTTATCCAGCGTTTCGCTTCCAACGCCAGCAAAAGCCGCCAGGCTACGAGCAGAAAAAAAGTTCTTGAAAAGCTGAACCTTGATAACGTGCATGTTACAAGCCGCAGGTTCCCTTACGCAGGTTTCAAACCTGACCGGGAGATTGGCAACAACGTGCTCAGGATTGAAAAACTCCATTACGAGTTTGAAGGAAATCCGGTTTTGAGCGATTTCAGTTTGACAGTAACCAAAAACGACAAAATTGCCTTTGTGGGTATCGAACACGTTTCAAAATCGGCGGTTTTCGACATTATCACCGGTACGGTCAAAGCCGGGTCGGGAGATTATTACTGGGGCCAGACTACGAGCTTCTCCTATTTCCCCAAAGAGAACAGCGCTTTCTTTAATTCGGCTATTTCGATTACCGGGTGGCTCAAACAATACTCGCCCGACCAGGACGAAACCTATGTGCGCAGTTTCCTGGGGCGCATGCTCTTTTCAGGCGACGAAGCCTTAAAGCCCGTAAACGTTCTTTCAGGAGGAGAGAAAGTCCGCTGCATGCTTTCAAAGATGATGCTTTCAGGCGCTAATGTCCTTATCCTGGACGAACCTACCAACCACCTGGACCTGGAAGCCATTACCGCCCTCAACGAGGGCCTCGCCGCCTTCCCGGGGGTCATCCTCTTCAACTCCCACGATCACGAGTTCATCAACTCCATAGCCAACAGAATCGTTGAGATCGTACCCGGCAGCAGCGGCTTCCCCGGGGCCGTTATCGACCGCATGATGCCTTTCGACGATTACCTCAAAGACGATTCGGTCAAGGAACTCAGGGCAAAGGCGTACCACCACGCTGAACGGCTGATGATCTAAGCGCCGCCTGTCTGGCGTTTAACGGTTACTGAATGTTAAAATAATACCGTTCCAGATACGCTATCCGCCGCCGGGCCTGGGGGACCAGGGGGCTCTGGGGATATTCCCGGATAAGCCGCCGGTAGTATTCCAGCCCAAGGCGTATATCCCTGCCGGGGCTGTTGGATTCCAGGAACTGGCCGTAAAGCCAAAGGGCTTCATCAGTGAGGGAAGGATAGTCTGATTGCATCCGATCCAGAATTGACAGAGCTTCGATCACCCTGCCGGCGTTGTACTCTTCCCGGGCGCGGCGGACATATTCGCCAGGCTCCAGGCTGCTGTCTGTAAGCGTCCGGGTAGGAACCGGATCAGGAGCCGGGGAAACGGGGGTCTCTTCGGGTTCGGGAACCGCGGCAGGCCCAACCGGGGCAGGCAGGGGGGGGGATTCGGGCGGAGGCGCCTCAGAAGGCTGGGGCGGGTTTTCAAGAAGCGGCCAGCGCGGTTCGGCGGTTACCCGCCCCTGATCCGCAGGGGGCGTAAACCAGCCCGCTCCTGCAGCTGCGGTTTCTACGGCAATGACCTGCACGTAATCATTCAGAATATAATCCCTGATAAAATCCTGTTTGTAAAATTTGAGGGCATAGGTTCCGGCAGCTTCTACCTTAAAGATAAAGGTCTGGCCTTCCGGATCCAGCCTGCGGGAATCGTAGGCGATGCCTCTTGGCAACCCCAGTTCCCCAAGGTACACCCAGCCTGTCCCTCTAAAGGGAATTTCCACAAGCTGCCCCACCGCGGCCCTGACGGTACGGGAAAAAACAATCTTTTCTTCCTGTCCCGGCTGGGGACGCGCAGGAAGATCCGGCAGAGGATTTACCGGTACCTGAAGGGGCTCCCGGGAAGGAAGCGGGATCTCGGGCTCCAGGGGCTTTATGAAAAAAGGCGGCTCAGGAGGAGGGGGCTCCGTAACAGAGTCTGTTACAGGACCCGGCGCGGCAGGCGCAACAGGAAGAGGTTCCTGTGAAAGAGGCGCTTCTGAAGCCCCGCTGACAGGAGCCGGGGCTTCCGGGACCTGGGGCGCGGCCCGGACCTGGGGAGGGGGAAGAGGCGCAGGCAGGTCCGTAAGGGCGCCGGCGTCAGGAGGTTCCTCAAGGGGAACGACGGTCTCCGGAAAATCGGCTTTGGGCTCCTCAAGTTGAGTTGTTCCGGTATGTTCCTGTTCTTCCTCCCTGGCAGGAAGCTCCGCGGTCAGTTCGGGCGGCAAATCCTGAACAGAGACCTCAGGGGCGTCATACTCGTCCTCCCCGGCAGGCCAGGAAATTTCAGGCCCTTCTTCGGCAGGCGGAAAATCTTCAGGTTCCTGAACCGCCGGGGCAGTTACGGATTGGGCCTCCTGTACTGAAGACGGGGCGCTTTTACAGGCAAAAAACAGAAGTATAGCTGCAAGAATAACAAGGAGATTATACCTCAATGGCATGTTCTTTTTCTCCATCACGGGACGCTTTCCATAAGCTCGTCTATCACCCTGCTCATCTCCCAACGCCAGTCTTCCTTGAGGGCTGAATCCGCAGGGTCCTTCCAGAAAGGCCTGACATCTTCACTTGTCCAGGGCCGGCGGGGTTCCCGTTCCAGCAGTGTATCAGGGAGGAAATCCGGCTCCTGGGGCATAAAAAAATCTTCCGGGGAAACCGAAACTCCCGGGGCCTCAGGCAAACCAGCGCCGCCGCTGCTTCCGGCTTGCGCTGCCAGAACAACAATAATAAGAAGGATAAGCAGAAGGACCGCCCCTCCAAGGCAAAACAACACGGGTTTCCGCTTCAAACCCTCCCTGACTTTTGCGAGACTGCCGGTAACCCCATCCCTCAGAACGCCTAAATTCATACGTGTTTTTTATTATAACAGGGATAATCATTTCATAACAGGGAGGAAAGCCTATGCTGAGGCTTGTTTTTTTGGTATTATAATGATATGCAGGTTGAAATTAATTCCAGGGGTAACGGCGCGTGCCCGATATGCAATTCTACCGGGAATTGCCGGATACAGGATACCCTCACAAAAGCCATGGCGGTCTTTTCAAACGAAAACGATCCCATGGAGCTTGTAGTATATTCGTGCCCTCAATTTAAGGAGAAAACAGAACGTGAATAAACGGCTAGATTCCCTGCTCCGGAGGTACGAAGAACTGTCGCGGCTTATTCAGGATCCTGAACTGGTAAAGGATCAGAACCGGTACCGGAGCGTAATGAAAGAATATTCCCAGGTCAGCGAAATTGCTGCTGCTAACGGGGAAATCGCGAATTTTTCGGCACAGCTTCAAGACGCCAAAGCCCTTATACAGGAAGAAAAAGATCCCGGCATAAAGGAACTGGCCAGGGAAGAGATCAGGGAACTTGAAACCAGAATCAACGACGCCGAAGACCGGCTCAAATTCCTCCTTATCCCCAAAGATCCTCTGGACGAAAAAAACATCATCATGGAAATCCGGGCCGGGACAGGCGGCGAGGAAGCGGCGCTTTTTGCGGCTGATCTCTTCCGCATGTATTCGCGCTTTGCGGAAACCAAAGGCTGGAAGTTCGAGATTATGAATTCCAACGAAACCGAACTCGGAGGCCTCAAGGAAATCGTCTTTTCCATCAGCGGAAAAAATGTCTACGAAAACCTGCGCTACGAATCCGGGGTCCACCGGGTCCAGCGGGTTCCGGCTACCGAAGCTTCAGGCCGCATCCATACCTCTGCGGTAACCGTGGCGGTGCTCCCTGAGGCTGATGAGACGGAAATCGAGATCCATCAGGAGGATCTGCGCATAGACGTGATGCGCGCAGGCGGCCCCGGAGGCCAGTGCGTCAACACCACCGACTCGGCAGTGCGGATCACCCATATCCCTTCAGGGATAGTGGTCCACTGCCAGGACGAAAAAAGCCAGATCAAAAACAAAGCCAAGGCTATGCGCATACTCCGGGCCAGAATCTACGAGATGGAAGAAGCCAAAGCCGCTTCCGAACGGGCGGAGGCCCGGAAAAGCCAGGTAGGCACCGGGGATCGTTCCGAGCGCATCAGGACCTACAACTTCCCTGACAACAGGCTCACGGATCACCGGATTGGGCTGACGCTCTACAAGCTGGACCGCATCATCGAAGGGGAAATAGAAGAGGTCTTTGACGCCTTAAAACTCTCGGCGCGGGAAGAACTCCTCAAGGCCACGGCTTCCTGAGGCTATGTCCCCCTCCCCCCCTCCCCTCCCCTCCCCTGTAACGGTCCGTGAAACCCTGGCGGAAGGAAACTCCCTTCTTGCCCGGGGACGCATTGACACCCCGGCGCTTGACGCTTCCCTGTTGCTGGCGGATATCCTCCATACCAGCCGGGAGGGGCTTATCATCAGGGCTCTTGATTCCATTACCCTAAAGGACCAGGAACAATTCAGGCTGTTAATCGAACGGCGGCTGCAAGGCGAATGTGTTGCGTATATTTTGGGCAGAAAGGAATTCAGGGGCCTTGAATTTACGGTTACGCCTGATGTCCTCGTTCCCCGGCCTGATACGGAGGTTCTGGTAGAAGCGGTTCTTGAGGAAATTGAGGAAAACCGCAAAGCCAGGCCAGGCAAACAAAATCCGTCCCTGGAAGTTCTGGATCTCTGCACCGGATCAGGGGCGGCTGCTATCGCATTGAAACACGAACAGCCGGATCTTGAAATCACCGCTTCGGATATTTCCCCTAAGGCCCTGGCTGTTGCGGCAGGGAATTGCGTAAAACTCCTCGGCGGCATGTCGATACGCTTTATAGAAAGCGATCTGTTTGAACAATTTGAAAAAAACGCTCCTAACCCCAAGCCCCGCAGAAACGCAAACCGTTTCGACATCATCCTTTCCAATCCGCCTTATGTCGCCTCCCGGAAGATCGACAGCCTTGCCCCTGAGGTCCAGCGCGAACCTCGGCTCGCCCTTGACGGCGGCAGCGACGGTCTGGGCCTTATTCGGCTGATAGCGGCAGAGGGAAAAGAACATCTTAAACCCCGGGGCGCCCTTTTCCTTGAAGCTGATCCGGCTCAGATGAAAACCATTACGGGCATACTGGAGAACTCCGGTTTCACAGGCATCAAAACGTTCCCGGACCTTGGCGGCAGGGAACGGGTTATCAAAGGGGTAAGAAATTGAAAAGCTAAAATTCTTGACAAATGCCTATAGGCATAATATGGTATTTTATAAAGGAATAACGAAATCACAGTATTTGAAGAAAAAATAGCGTCCTTCAATGAAAAAGACAGGGAACGGATCCTTGCTGCCCTTGCCTGGGCCGGCAGCTACGGCGGCGCTGCCCGTTCCGAAGGGGCCGCTTCGATCCTTGCGGACCTGGGCCTCGATGCGGACACCCTTACAGCCGCCCTGGTTCTGAACAGCCTGGAACAGGACGCCGCTGCCGGTATTGAACAGCAGTTCGGAAAAAACGCTGCCCTTCTCGCAGAAGGTACTGCCAGGATCTCGGGGCTCAAGGCAAAAAACAAAACCCTCCAGGAAGCGGAAAACATCCGTAAAATGCTTTTTGCCATGGTCAAGGATATAAGGATTATATTCATCAAACTGGCGGACAAGCTCTGGTCCATGCGGGAAGCCGGCAACAGGCCGGCTGAAGAACGGAAACAGACCGCCCAGGAGAGCCTGGATATCTACGCCCCTCTGGCAGGAAGGCTGGGCATTTCGTGGATCAAAGACGAGCTTGAGGATCTTGCCCTCAAGGAGCTCAACCGCGAGGCATACCTCCAAATCAAAGATATTGTGTCCGAAAAACGGGGGGAACGCAGGGAATTTCTTAACAAAATCCAGGACGATATACAGCGTGAAGCGAACGCGGTGGGCATCGGCATAGAAGTGTCCAGCAGGGCCAAACACTTCTATTCGATATATCAGAAAATACGGAAACGGGAAAAATCCGCGGCGGATATTTACGATCTTTTCGGCATCAGGATCATCTGCGACAGTATCGAAACCTGCTATACGCTCCTGGGTATGGTTCACCGCCTGTGGAAACCCCTGGACGGGCGTTTCAAGGATTACATCGCCATGCCCAAATCCAACGGATACCAAAGCCTCCACACGACAGTCATGGTTCCGGGAAACAGCTCTGTCCTCAAGGATATACGGACAGTTGAAATTCAAATCCGCACCAGGGAGATGCACCACATCGCGGAGAACGGCATCGCCAGCCACTGGCTTTACAAAAAAGGCAGCTCCAGGGAACTGGTCAGGCCGGTGGATATAAGCATTGTCAACAGGCTTAAGGACTGGAAGGAAACAAAAGACGGAAACCGGGAAAATTTCAATTCAAAAACCTTTCTGGATGAAATCAAACGGGAAATACTCAGGGATTCGATCTACGTTTTTACCCCCCAGGGAAAGGTGGTGGAGCTTCCTGCCGGGTCCACGCCGATAGATTTCGCCTATGCGATTCACTCCGCCATAGGGGACCGCTGCGCCGGAGCTAAGGCAAACGGAGCCATCATCCCTTTGAATTCAGAACTCGCAAATACCCAGGTTGTGGAGATCCTCACTTCCCAGCAGGCCACCCCTCATGTCAACTGGCTGAGAATAGTAAAAACCTCCAAAGCCCGGAGTAAGATCCGCGCATGGCTCGAACAGCATGATGAAACGGTAAACCAGGAAAAAACGCCGGGGAAAAGAAAAGCAAAAAACCAGGAACCTGAAAAGAAAAATACCCCTGAGCCGGAAGCATCTGCTGTTCTTACAAAGATCGAAAATCAACCGTTCCGGCTTGAGGTCAAAAACAGCACGCCAAGCGGCCTTTCTTTTAAGGTACGTATACAGGATGAAAAGAACATGCTTATCCGTTTCGCAAGCTGCTGCAAACCAATTACCGGGGACCCGATAACAGGCTATATATCACGGACCAGGGGCATCATCATTCACAGGGCCGGCTGCCGGAACCTCCTTAACATAGCGGATATTGAAGAACGCCGTATTGATGCTGAATGGGACAATGCTTCTGTAGAGCTGCTCAGGCGTTTTACGGTAGACGCCCGTATGGCGCCTAACCTGTTTTCGGAAATCGAAGGAGCCATACGTAAATACCACGGCCACCTTATTGAAGGCCGGTTTGAGGAAACAGAAAGCAACAAGCTGACCGGTTCATTTGTCATGCAGCTTGAATCGCCTGATGATGTAAAAAAAATCATGAAGGGCATACGAGGTATACCGGGGGTTTACAAAATCAGAACGGTTTCATAACAGGTATTGACAACAGGAGACAGGTAGACTTATACTAAACATATAATTTTCTCCGATTACCCGAAAATAGGCAAGATTGGGTGAGGTAATGAAAAAAGAGGTTAGGGCTTTACAAGCGTTTTGCGCTTCCGGCCTTTTTGCGGTTTCTTTGTTGATTGTTGTAAGCGCCGCGGCCTGCGAACTATTTTCCAGCAATCCCGAAAACGATCTGGCGGCGGATATTGAGGCGTCCGTGTGGGAAGCGAAGGCCCCTAAGCTTGCCGTCAGGATGGACGCCCCTATGGAGATAGGGCAGACTACCCCCACGAACGGAACCATTATCCCTAACCCGAAACAAAAAGTGCCCTTCAGGTTGTACTATATCCCCGCTGAAGCCTACGCCTTCGCGGGCGACTACGGCCTTAAAGGCTGGCGGGCAACAGGCCGCGGAAGCGATGACAAGACAGAAGAACTTACCCCCCAGCAGGTCAGTTTTTCGAGCCTTACCGGCAGGGAAACCTGGGCGGCTATCAACGAAAACCGGAA
>JAISZE010000128.1 GCA_031269405.1 Treponema sp.
GGTGTATCTTTAATGCTGGAACAGGCTCAATAGTGAGGATTATATGGAAACGCCGGTTATTTTTGTACACGGGTTAAGCAGGGAAGTCCTTTTTAAAATCGTAGAGGCCGTAAAAAAGACCGCCGGGGAAGAGGGCGTCGATCCCAACTCCATCGCTTTTGCGTCATCAACGGTGAACAACATGGACTGGAAAATCCGCAAGCTCATCAGGGAAGTGAGAAGGGAACATGAAATGATGAACAGGAAAAAGGGCGCAGAGTAAGCGGCAAGGCTGCTTGCGGTAAACGACGCATGGGAGTGCGTCTGCCCTTTAAGTCGGTAGTTCCGTTACCTCTGTTCCCAGTTGCCCGGCGATTTTTCCGGCCCCGGCTTTTCCGGTGATGATCACCTTGTGGAGGGAGTAGCCGGAGTCCTCTGCGGCGGCGGCAAGGCGCTTCCTGACCGCCGCAAGCTCATCTTCTGTTACCTCCAGGAGGGATTTAAGCTGCGCCGAACGGTGCCGGTCTTCTATGCCTGAGAGGAAACGGAAGAGATCAGACAGGCTTTTTTCGAAGCTGGTCTGGGGACGGATTATCCGGGAATAACATCCGATAACCGCTTTGTCCAGAGCGTCCTTTTGGCCCCCGGAGCAGGGATCCTGTTCGGCAAGCTCCTTTAAGACCGAAGAAAAAACTTCCAGGGAACGCAGAGGATTCGGGTCCCTGTAGGTGGAAAAGGAGAAGGTCCCCTCCCGGCTGTTAGCGCCGGCGAATGCGCCGTAAGCCCCGCCTTTCATGCGGATGCTCTCCCAGAGGGCGCCTGTGGAAAGCTGATGGGCGTAAATGTCATCAGGCATCGCCTGGGGAGAGCCGTAAGGGGCCGCGGGCAGGGTAAATGAGGCGAAGCTTATCTGGAGGGAAGGGGAAGCAAACACTTCAGGAAAGCGGGCCGGCCCGGCGCCGTACCCGGCGGGAAGGGAGAACAAAGCCGGATCCGCAAGGGCGGCGTTCCGGGGCCTGGGAACGCCGAAAGCGCCGAAACAGGCGCCGGTTTCCCCCAGCGCCGCGCCAACTGCGGTATCGCCGCAGCAGAGGTTCACCAGAAGTCCGGCTTTTAACAGCTTGTCGCGGATAGAAACCAGCCTGGCGCTGATTTCCCGGGCGTCCATATCCGCCAGGCGGTGGACGAAAAAAAGCTGATCCAGGCCGTTCCAGATTTCGTCTATCAGCCGGGACCGGGAAAAATTCCGGCCTGACCTGCCGGTAGCGTAGCTGTGCCCCGACGGCGCCAGGCTGGAATCAATGTCGTTCTTCATTTCCAGGGCCAAATCCCGGATGCGCTTGAGATCCCCAAAGTCCGCTTCGGTTATGAGGCGCAGGGCCAGCTCCAGGGAAGGGGCGGTTTTTTCATCCAGGGCTTTAAGGTGGTAGAGAAGCCAGTCCCGGCCTCTGATGTCCAGTGTGCCTGAAGGAAAAGCGGCGGTCCTGGAAGCGCCGGGAATGGTTGATCCGCTCTGGAGAACCGCGTAAAAACCGCCTGCATTATGGGCCAGGAGGCTCGACACCTCCCCGTAGTCCATGCCCGGAAGCCCGACGGAAACCACGGCTCTGGAAAAGAAGGGTAGCCAGGGATAATCCGTACTGTCCAGGGTATCCACAGGAAAGGCCAGATCTACATACGTGATGCCGTTGGTAAACAAAGGATGGGCCAGTGCCGGCGCGCCTTTGGCGTCATAAAACTCCCTGGGGACTTTTATAATATCCCGGGAAAGATCCTGCCTCGCAAGATGGGGGATAGCGGCCAGGGCTTTGGGGCTGTCCTCTTTTTCCTGCACCCTCGCAAGCTCCTCCGATTGTTCCCGTATACGCTGCTTTTCTTCGTTTGAGAGAGCCGCCTCTTTTTCCTGCAGCAGGCGGGCCAGCCCGGCTTCTTTTTTTTCGAGAAAGCCCTTTTCGGGCTTTATGACAATAAGGGCCCAGTGGGGGTTGTCCAGAAGATACCTGCGTATCATGCCTTCAAAATAAGAGGGATCAGCGGCAAGCCTCTTTTTGATTTCCCCGAAAGCCGGGGCGAACAGGAGGCTGTCCCAGGGTTTCCCGCCGTAAAACCAGCCCTTCAGGGAACGGCGCATCCAGACCAGGGAAAAAGGCCCTCCTGAACGGCGTATTTCACGGTGGGAAAATTCCATCGCAAGAAGGGCCGTCTCGATTTCCGTTTTTGGGATTCCCTTTTCCGCAAGGCCCTTGAGTTCCTTAAAGATAAGCTCTTCAACGTCTTTTTCCCTGCCTTCCACGCCCCGGAGTCCGGCAGTAAAAACGGTTTCCCTCAGTTCCCCTTCAAGGCCGGTTACCGGGGAAAGATCCTCCCCAAGGCCGGAATCAATAAGCGCCCTGGTCAGAGGGGAACCGTCATGGCCCAGGAGCGTTTCCGTGAGGGCTGCAAGGCTCAACGCCTCCACTGCGTCCGCAGTGTCCCCGCAGAGCCAGGAAAGGACGACGGTATTTTTCTCCCCCCCTCCTTCAGGACAGGGAACGGCAAAGGAACGCGGTTCTTTCCAGGGTTTTGCCCTGGCTACAGGAGGCGCCGCCCGGCCGGGCGGCAGGGTGGATAAAAAGCGTTCATTAAGAAACGCAAGCTGTTTTTCGGTAGGGATATTCCCGGCAAGGAAGATGCGGCAGTTTCCCGGGGAGTACCGGGAACGGTGAAATTCCCTAAGCCCCTTCCAGGTAAGTTCAGGGATATGTTCGGGATCGCCTCCTGATTCAAAATCATAAGGGGTTCCGGGAAGCACGGCTTTTACGGCCCAGAGCGCGGCGTATGCGTCAAGAGAGGAGTAGGCCCCTTTCATCTCGTTGTAGACTACCCCGGTTATTGATAGCTTCTCCCTGCCCGCAGCGGCAGCCGGGTTTCCCCGGACCGGGCTGGATTCGGTTTTCTCTTCCAGAGGGGAAAAAACCAAACGGTGCCCTTCCTGTCAAAAGGTCCATTCCGTAATGAGAGGCCGGACAACCGCATCGCCGTACACCCCCATGATGTTGAAGTAGTCATGTTCGTTGACTGAGCTGGCAGGGTACACTGTCCTGTCAGAGAAAGTCCAGGCATTGAGAAAGGTCTGGAGGCTCCCCTGGGCCAGGACCAGGAAGGCGTCTTTAAGGGGATAGCCTTCGGAACCGCAGAGCACCGAATGTTCCAGGATATGGGCGGCGCCGGTAGAATCCTCAGGCGGCGTGGCAAAGGCGAACGCAAAGAGGTTCTCGTTGTCGTCATTCAGCACATGGAAAACTTCGGCCCCGCTTTTTACATGCCTCGCCCATATACCCAGGGCTTCAAGTTCGGTAAGCTCCACAATATCGAGAATCTCAAAGCCGCTGTCCAGTACCTGCCCTGTTTTCAAAGCTGTGTTCATTGAATTACATCCCTGTCGTCCATCATTAATATGCGGCCTTCTTCCCGGTTCAATCTGAACCATGCCAGAAATTCCCGTGCCGCCGCTTCGGTTTCGATTTTTGGAACCTGTCCCAGAATCTCCTCCTCCTCCCGGACCCGCGCTTCCCGGGCTGAAGAAAGATTACCCAGGATCTTGCCGGTAAAGGCCCCGGAACGGCCTTTAATGAGCAGGGCTATATCCCGGTCCGGCATGGAACGGAGTTTTTCCTGGATCGGCCTGTCCGCAGCGGCGGACACATCCTCCAGGGTGTAGAGCCGGTCTTTCAGTTCCCTGCCCAGTCCGGGATCCGTTTCTCCCAGTTCTTCCAGGAGCCGGTCGCCGAAGGAAACATCAGAGTGCTTTAGTATTGCCCTAAGAGCCCCTATGCCGTCAATAGCCGAAGCGGTTCCGGCGCTGCCGAAAAGGCGGGCCCTCTCCCTGAGCGCCGACGCCGTCCGATCCAGCACCTCGGGGGAAATCTCTCTAAGATGGGCAATACGCTTTATTATCTCCAGTTTCCGTTCACCGGAGGTATTGGCCAGAACAGCAGCCGACTGCTTTGAAGGCAGCCGGGAAAGCACCAGGGCTTCGGCGGCAGGGCTTTCATCACGGAAAAAAAGGGCCAGTTGTTCCCCGCTGTAATCCGCAAGAAAATCAAAGGGATTATCCGCAGATTCAGGAACAGTGCGTTTTATGAAGGCTTCCCCTTTTTCAGGACCAAAGGCCGCGTACAGGAGGCGCCTGGCTGCTTCAATTCCCCCTGCGGAAGATCCGGAATACGTGTACGGGGCCGAAAGGAGGGACCGGAATTCATCCAGTACCGCTTCTCCTTCCTCAGGCGTAATGCCCTTAAGGTTTACAATCTCCCGGGAAACCGCCTCTACCTGTTCGTTCTCCAGACGGGAAAGAATGTCCGCCCCTTTATCGCTGCCTACCAGTACCAGAAACTGGGCCACTTTCCGGTATTTTGAAGCCTTGTCAGGAAGGCTCCGTCCGGGCGGTTTCCGGGGGCCTGTCTTGAGGAACCCTCCCTTCGGGGCAGGTCCGCCTTTCCTGGTTTCAAGGCCCTGGGCCTCTCCCTGAAGGGCTTCGTGTTTTTGCTTCAACGTCTGCTGATAAGCCGCAAGCCCGCGGCCCAGGGCTTTGTTTACCCCAGACTCCGTATCAGGCGGAGGTTTGGACGTTCCCATACGCCTATACTACGCTATTCCCGGGGATTATACAATGTAACGTTTTAGGCGGATTTCTAAAATTGTAATTGACAGCCGGTTCAGAGCTTATTACAATAAAAATAAAATACAATTAATAGTAATATAATACATTGTAGCAAAGGGAAATTTATTTGATTTTATAGTATAACGCTCAACAGAGCGTTGAATTGATTTATAGATAGTATAGTAAGGAAAATCAGTTGCCGGAACAGTTTTTTCAAGGATTAACCCCTATAGCGTCGGGAAACCGGATTTACCTGGAACGGCCCAGAATTGACCGCCTGCTGAAACAGGCAGTCAACAGTCCGCTGGTTATAGTTGTGGCCGGCGCGGGCTACGGCAAGACCCACGCTGTTTATTCCTTCGTACAGAAATGCAACGCCCTTACCGTATGGGTGCAGCTTTCGGAACGGGATAATATCAGCGAACGCTTTTGGGAAAACGTTGTATCCGCTACGGCGTCTGTGAGCAGGGACTCGGCGGTAAAGCTTACCCGGCTTGGCTTCCCGGTTACAGCACAGCAGTTCGAACGGTACTTTGGCATCATCAGGAACGATGCGGCTGGGGACAAAAAATATATCCTTGTTTATGACGACCTTCACCTTATCACCAATAAAGCGGTGCTGCGTTTCCTGGAATATTCGGTTTCCATGCCTTGCCCTAATATTACTTCCGTGTTCATCTCCAGGACCGAACCCGGCCTCAACCTGACAAAAAGAGCGCCCCTTGGGTTTTTGAATCACCTTACCGAAGAACACCTCCGGTTTAGCTATGAGGAAATGGTTTTATACTTCCGGCTTCAGAACATCGCCCCCTCCCCCAGGACCGCGGCGTCTATATACCACGATACCGAAGGCTGGGCCTTCGCCATACACCTGGCGGGCCTTTCCCTTAAAAACGCCCCGGCAGGCGCTGTCTATATCCCCCAGACTCTGAGGGTCAACATCTTCAAGCTCATTGAAAGCGAAATTATGCAGCCCCTGGAGCCTGAACTCCGGCGCTTTCTCATCAAACTCTCGCTTATCGAACATCTGGACCCGGCTCTGCTCCGGGGACTGGCGGCGGACCCTTCCCTTATGGACGGGCTGGAAAACATCGGCGTTTTTATCCGTTTCGACGCCTACTTCAAGGCATACCGGATTCACCATCTCTTCCTGGATTACCTTAAAGGGCGGCAGGACGAATTAAGTGAAGACGAAAAAAAAGAAGTCTGGGCCGAAACGGCGGACTGGTGCGCGGCGAACAACCAGAAGATGGACGCCATCAGTTACTACGAAAAAGCGGGCCTTTACGGAAAACTCCTGGAACTGGCGGTTCACACCCTGCCCCTGCTGCTGCCTGACAATACCGCCCGTATGCTCCTGGAAATTATGGACAGGGCCCCTAAGGAAATATACTCCCAATACCCCGTGGCTCCCGGCCTCCATTGCAGGCTCCTTTTTACCCTGGAAATGATGGACGAAGCTCTGGCGGATGTCAAACAGATCATCGCCGTTTTGGAAAAAGAGCCCCTGACCCCCGGGGTCCACAGGATCCTGGCGGGCTGTTATAACAACTGGGGATTTATCAACATGTACACCGCTATGTACACCAGGAATTATGACTACCCTGCGTATTTTGAAAAAGCCCGTTTCCATGCGGCTCAAATAAACCTCCGGTTCACGCCTCCTATGAATGTATCCCCCCAGAGCGCCTATATCTGCAGGGTGAAGAGTCCCGAAAGAGAGGAGATGGAACAAGCCATAACAGCCCTGGAAAAATCTATTCCCCATCTCGTGGTATCCATGGGGGGATGCATGTCTGGAATATACGAGCTTGCCCGGGGGGAACTTGCCTTTTTCAGGGGAGAGCCTGAGGCGGAACCCCTTCTCAGGGAGAGCGTCTGCAAAGCCCGGGAGTATAACCAGTACGAAATTGAAAACCGGGCGCTTTTCTATCTTCTGCGGATCAGCCTCCGGGAAGGGGCGATGGAGGGACTCATGGATATATTGAAACAGCTTAAAGCCCAACTGGAAGAGCCCGGTTACCTAAACCGCTATACGTATGATGATATAGTCATGGGATGGTTTTACGTTCAAATCCGGCAGGGGGGCAAAGCGGCCAAGTGGCTGAAAAACGATTTTGAAGAATGCGTCCTTAACTCCGCTTCCCAGGGCCTGGAAATTCTTGTAAAAGCAAAATACCAGATTTCGGAGAAACAGTACCGCGCTGCGCTTGTAATCCTGGGAAACAGGGACAAAAAATACGGCATCTGGGCTTTTGTAATGGGAAAGATCGAAATACTGACCCTTGAGGCCCTGTGCCGCTGGTATCTGGAGGAAAAAGAGAGGGCCTATGATGCGCTCGAAGCCGCCTGGAAACTTGCGGAACCTAACGGGCTCTTCTTCCCTTTCGCGGAACTGGGCGCCGGTATGCAGTCTCTGACGGAAGGGGCGCTGAAAGACGGAACCCTTTCTATCCCGCAGGAAGGGCTTGAAAAAATAAACCGCGACGCCGCGCGTTATGGGGAGAGAATTTCCGCCCTTGCCGGAGAGTTCGGTTCCGCCGCGAACCGCAGGTAAAGGAAAACAAAAGGAGGGGCAGATGGCGGAGCAGTTATTTCACGGTTTTACCCCTATGGCTTCAGGCAATCAGGTCAACTTGGAGCGTCCGCAGATCGATCGCCTCCTTGAACAGGCGATACGGAATCCGCTGGTCACTGTCGTCGCCGGCGCGGGATACGGCAAGACTTACGCTGTTTATTCTTTTCTCAAAAAAAATAATTTCCGCACCGCCTGGCTCCAGTTCTCTGAACGGGATAATATCGGCAGCCGCTTTTGGGAAAATTTTGTTTCCGCTGTCTGGTCGATTAGCAGGAAATCCGCCGCAAGCCTGATGGAGCTTGGTTTTCCTGTAACAGAAGAACACTTTGAACGGTATCTGATGATTCCCAGGAACGATGTGATCCCTGAGCAGAAGTATATCTTTGTTTATGATGATCTCCACCTTATTACCGACAAAACGGTGCTGCGCTTTCTGGAACGTTCCATAACATCGCCATTTCCCAATATCACTTCCATTCTCATTTCCCGGACCGAACCTCCGCTAAATCTTATGAAAATGGTATCCAAAGGGCTTCTGAACCAGATAACCGAAGAGGATCTCCGGTTCAGCCAGGAAGAAATGGTTTCGTATTTCAAGCTTCTCGGCCTCAACCCTTCGATCCAGACTTCCGCCTCTATATACCGCGATACCGAAGGCTGGGCCTTCGCCATACACCTGGCGGGCCTTTCGCTTAAAAACGCACCGCCCGGGGCAGCCTATGTTTCCCAGGCCCTGAAGTCCAACATCTTCAGGCTTCTCGAAAGCGAAGTCATGTCCCCTTTGCAGCCTGAACTCCAGCGCCTCCTTATCAAGCTCTCCCTTATCGAACGGCTGGCGCCGAATCTGCTGAAAGAAATAGCCGGCGGCGCTTTTCCGGATAACGCCCTGGAAAGCATCGGCTCCTTCGTCCGTTTCGACACCTACCTTGACGCATACCATATTCATCACCTTTTTATGGATTACCTTAAAGGCAGGCAGCATGAACTGAACGGGGAGGAAAAAAAAGAAGTCTGGTTCAAAACCGCCGCATGGTGCGCCGCAAACGATCAGAAGATGGATGCCATAAGCTATTATGAAAAGACCGGGGACTACAGCAAGATAGTCGGCATTGTCTATACCCTGCCCCTGCTGCTGCCTACCCACATAGCCCGGTTTATCCTTGAGATGATGGACCGGGCGCCTGAAAGTATCTACCGGGACTATCCTTTGTGCATCATTATCCGCAACCGCATACTTATCAGCCTGGGCCGTTTTGAGCAGTCCCGGAAGGAATTGCTGGAAATCCTCCCGGCTCTCAGGGATCTGCCTGAAAGCCCGGAAAAGCACCGCCTCCTTATGGGCTGCAATATCAATCTGGGCTTCATTGGTTTTATCACCGCAATGTATTCAGGGCGCTATGATTTTATGGGTTTTTTTAGGGAAGCCGCTGCGGAAAGCAGGCTGATGGGGAATTATGTTTCCAGGCCGCCTATTAACGGGATAGTCCTGAGCTCCTATGTGTGCAGGGTCATAGACCCGAGGCCCGGGGAGATGGAAAAAACTATTGACACCATAAGGGAAATGGCCCCATATGCCGCGGAGGCTATGGGGGGCTGTATGTCAGGAATGTACGAACTCGCCCGCGGGGAATTCGCCTTTTTCCGGGGAGACACAGGGGAAGCGGAAAAACTGTGCCTTGAAGCCCTCCGCAAAGCACGGGATAAGGATCAGTACGAAATCGAAAACCGGGCCCTCTTCTACCTCCTCCGCATCTATCTGAGCCAGGGAAACGCCGGGGAAACAGGGGATATTCTCAGGCAGCTTGAAGCGGAGCTTGAACTTCCTTATTACTTGAACCGCTATTCCCATTATGACATTGTTACCGGATGGTACTACATCCAGACCCAGCAAAGGGAACTGGCCGCCCCGTGGCTAAAAAGCGATTATGAGGAAAGCGAGCTCAACACCAGGGCCCAGGGGCTGGAAAAACTGGTCCGTGCCAGGTACTTCCTTGGAGAAAAACGCTGTCCTGCGGCTATCGCTTCCCTGGAGAACCGCGGGGACGTGGAACCCCTCCTTATGGGCAATATAGAAATGAAGGCCCTTGAGGCGGTCTGCCGCTACCAACTCCGGGACCGGGAGGGCGCCTTCAGTGTCCTTGCGGAAGCCTATGAGCTTGCCAGCCCGTCAGGTCTTTTTATGCCTTTCACGGAGCTGGGCAAGGATATGCGTACTCTTGCTGATTCGGCCCTGAAGGAAGGCGCGCCGGCTATCCCCAGAGAAGGGCTTGAAAAAATCAAGCGCGATGCTGCAAACTATGCAAAGAAAATTTTTACCCTTTCTGAGGAATTCCGCCCAGCAGCGATGCGCCGGGGAGACGACCTGCCGGTAAATGCTGTTTTGTCCCGCCGGGAGTATGAAGTTCTTAAGGGATTTTCCCAGGGCCTTACCCGGGAAGAGATTGCGTCTGCTTCGTCCCTTTCGATCAATACCGTAAAAAGTGTGATCAGGAGCATTTACAATAAACTGGGGGCTGTCAACCAGGCTGATGCGGTACGGATTGCTACGGAAATGGGTATACTGTCCTGAATGTGGAGGCTCGGATGCCGGAAGGCTTGTTTCAAAATACTTCTTCACCATTAAACCGCGGCGAAGGGCCGGATGCCGGGATCTTCGGTCCTTCGCTGGTCCCTGACAACAACTTTATCCTTGAACGGCCCCGCATAAACGCCCTCTTGGAACAAGCCCTGCGGAATTCGGTTGTAACCGTCACAGCCGGCGAAGGCTACGGCAAAACCCACACGGTGTATTCCTTTCTGCGCCGGAGAGCGGAAGCGGCAGTGTGGATCCCCCTTTCGGACCGGGACAATTCCCCGTGGCGTTTCTGGGAGAATTTCTGCAACGCCCTGGGGCGCCAGAACCAGGAACTGCGCAAAGTCCTTACAGAAACCGGATTCCCTGAAACACCAGGGCAAATCAACAGTTGCATCGCGGTTCTGTGGGACGCCGTTTCAGGCAGTGGAAAACATATTATCGTCATTGATGATTTCCACCTTATCCATGCGGCGCCTATCATCCGTTTCCTGGAACATATCCTTGCGGCTCCTTCGCCTAATCAGACCTTCATCCTTATTTCCCGGATAGAGACGGAGATAAACACAATGCCCCTCCTTTCCAAGGGCCTTCTGTCCCACATCGGCGCCGAAGAGCTGCGTTTCAGTGAAGACGAAATCACAAGTTATTTCAGGATCAGGAATATAGAGGTTTCCCCTGAGGAAGCCAGGGAGATCTTTCAGGATACCGAAGGCTGGGCTCTGGCAATAAGCCTCCTGGCAGAGGAGTTGAAAAGCGGGGCCGAAAAATACACCCGGCATCTTCTGGAAAAGGGATCTTTCAAAGTAATGGAAGATACGCTGTACGCTTCCATCCCCGAATCGCTTCAGCGCTTTCTTATCATCTTGTCCCTTTTTGAGCAATGGCCCCTTGATATACTGGAAAGGATTGCGGCCACAATGCCCATCAAACTGCCGGCTCTGGAAGAACTGACAGGGAACATGAAACGCTTAAGCGCCCTGATCCGTTATGATGTTTATCTCCATGGTTTCAGAATTCACAGGATTTTTCTGGATTACCTACGGAAAAAACAGCATGAAATACCGCGGGAACAATTCATAGAAGCTTGTTCCATAGCCGCCCAGTGGTGCATGGAAAACGACCTGCGCATGGACGCGGCTTTCAACTATGAACGCGCAGGGGATTACAAAGGCATCCTGATGGTTATCTATTCATTTCCCAGGCTTTTCTCCTGTTCCGCAGCCGCTGCTCTTCTGGAAATTCTCGACCGCGTATTTCGGGACGAGCGCCGGGACGAGAGCAGCGAGGATTTCCTTTTCCTCCGGTATGTGGCTTATTCCAAGCTCCTCATCAATATGGGAAAGTTTGCCGAAGCCGCAGCGGGGCTTTATGAAGGCATCAAAATATTTGAAGCCCTTCCTCCCAGCCCCTTGAGTTCCTGGATACTTTCAGGGTGCTATACCAACCTGGGTTCCCTTTCTATCCTTAACTACCGCGAAACCAAGGATTTCACCTGGACTATCGAGTGTTTTCAGAAAAGCAATTATTATTACATGAGGCATCCCAAACCGCTTCCGCAGCAGGTAACCAGGGCGAGCGTCAGTTCCTATGTAAACCAGGTAACATACCCGCCGCGTCCCGGGGAATTTGAGGAAGCTATCGAGTTTTTTGCCCGGTGCATACCCCATACATCCTATTCCCATAGAGGATACCTTTGCGGCATGGACTCCCTGGCCTGGGCGGAACTGGCCTATTTCAAGGGGGATCTCCCTGCCGCGGAACAGCATGTCCGGGAAGCGATCTTCAAGGCCCATGAAAAGGAACAGTACGAAACCGAAAACCGCGGGCTCTTCTACCTGCTGCGCATCAACCTCCATACCGGGGATTTTGCCGGATTCAGGGACGCGTGGCGGCAGATGGAAGCTCAGCTTGAGATACAGGATTATATCAACCGCTATCTCCTGTTCGACATCGCGGCAGGATGGTTTTACGCCCATATAGGAGAAACCGGGAAGATCGCCTTTTGGCTCAAAAGCAATTTTGATGAAAGCGAGCTCATTTCGTTTTTTTATAATTTTGAGATCATTGTGAAAGCGAAATATCTTTATGCGGAAAAACGGTACCGGGAAACCCTGGAATTAATCAGGCAAAAAAAAGCCGCAGAAGGGCTTGGGAGTTTTCTTCTGGGAAAGCTTGAACTGGCCGTTATCGAAGCGGCAGTCCGTATGCGCATGGGGGATATACCCGGGGCGGTGAAAGCCCTGGAAACAGCCTACGAAGTGAGCTTTTCCAATTCCCTGGACATGCCCTTTATTGAACTGGGCGAAGAAATGCGGTTCCTTGCCGGGGCGGCGCTTGCCGGCCCGGACTGTTCCATTCCCCGGCAGTGGCTGGAATCAATCCGCAGTAAAGCTTCGGCTTACGGGAAAAAACTCATCCTAGCTGCGGAACAGTGCTGGAACAAAACAGGCCGGGCGGAGATCCCTTTCCTTACGCGCCAGGAACGGGCGGTGTTGTGCGGCCTTTCCAGGGGATACAATAGGGAAAAAATCGCCGGCGAAGAGAACATCTCTATCGGCGCAGTCAAGATGAGTATAAAAAATCTATATACAAAATTAGGAGCTCTAAACCGTGCAGACGCCATAAGAATCGCAACCCGCTATAATATTCTTCCAAAAAACAATAGTTAAATCAATTTTCTTGCCAATGGGGTGTATTACGTTCTCTGGAAATCTATATGTTATATTAATGGAGGGTACTACCTATGTCCCAAGTTACAGATGTATTTAAGGATGCTGTTCAGCCAAAAGATATTTCCATTATTAACCAGCGGGAAATCGAACCCATTTTGATGGAAGCCCGCAGGATAATAACTTTTTATGAACAGGCGTCAGGATGCGCCGTATCGGTACAGGATCAGAGCGGTTATTCCGTTTCAATGCCCGGAAACTCAAAAAATCTGCACTTTTGTACATTTTGCAGGAAGTATGCCCTGAACCCACAGGGAGAATGGAATGAAGATGAATATCCCTGCACCGATATGCACATGGACGCCCTTAGGGAATCCCGCCGAAGGAGAGGTTCCTACATCTACGCATGCAGGATGGGCTTTATCTATTGGACCAGCCCTCTTTATGCAGGAAGCCGCTACGCAGGGGCCCTGCTGGCCGGGCAGGTTCTGACTATCGGACACGCCCAAGCTGCGGAGAGGTTTTTTTCCTGGTGCCGCGGGACGGTTTCTCTGGAAGAAATTCTGGATTTTCTTGCAGAAGTACCGGAAAAAAACCATGAGGAAATAATGTCCCTCGCAAGGCTGCTGCAAATCTGCGCTGACAAGATCTCCGCAAGTTCCGTGGATTCCCGGGAAGCGGCAAGGCAGTTTTCACGGCAGGAGTCGAATATGAATATACAGATCAACAGGATCAAAAACCGGATGATAAAAAACCGCTCCCAGGAGGACCGGTCAAGCCCGGCGTATCCGCAGGACAGGGAACGCATGCTCTTCGCCACCCTGCGCCGGGGGGACTTGGAAGCTGGCCGGAAAATCCTCAATGAACTGCTGGAAATCATCCTGATGACAAGCCCCGGAAATTTAGAATACATACGTTTCCGGGCCATTGAACTGGTGGTCCTCCTCTCCAGGTCTGCGGCGGAGCCTGCCCATTCGGAAGACAATGCCATTCTTGAAACCAACAACAGATACCTCAGGCGCATCCTGGATTCCCGGAGTATTGAAGAACTCACAGAAAACCTTTATAGTATCATCGATCGTATGTCCAGCCAGTTTTTTTCGTTCCAGGGCGTCCGCCACGCATCGGCACTCCGTAAGGCGGAACGTTTTGTCTGGGAAAATTACACCAGGAAAATAAGCCTCCAGGAAATCGCCAACGCCTCGGGACTTTCGGCCCCTTATTTCAGCACTATCTTCAAAGAAGAAATGGGGGAAAATCTTTCGACATATCTTAACCATCTGCGGGTAGAGAAGGCCGAAGTCATGCTGGCAGGCTCCTCACTGTCTCTCAGCGAAATAGCCGATGCCTGCGGATTTGAAGATCAAAGCTGGTTTTCAAAGATATTCAAGAGCTTTACCCGGATGAGTCCCGGAAAATACCGGGAACAGGGAGGGAGGGGGGGGATCTCTATCAGGTACGCCGGAGCAAAAGACAAAGACAGGAATAACGATGAAAAATAAAAAAGCCGATTCTTCTTCCGTATCTTCCAGCAGAACCCATCCCCTGCTGGTAAAGGCGTATAAAATTATTATGGACTACGCCAGGGCGACGGGAACCTTTGTGTGCGTAGTGGATCGCAATTACATGCCTATCCAGGAGATGTACAACGATATCTCCAGCGAAAAAAACACCTGTCTTTTCTGCATAAAGTACAAAGCTAAAGCGATGGTAAACAGGCTCCAGGATTTACATTCCAATCCGTGCTCTGAAATACATGTTAACGCCATCAAGAACGCACACCGCTTCGGCGGCTCTTATCTGTACATGTGCGATTTGGGATTCATGTTCTGGACCAGCCCGCTTTTTTCCGAAGGCCGTTTTATAGGCGCCCTTATGGGAAGTGGATTCCTCGGTATGGACCGGGAGGAGACTGCCGCCCAGATGTACCTTATGGGAGAAGGATCGGTAGCGGAACCCGAACTGCGGGAACGTCTTGCGGATTTCCCCCGGGGGGATTCAATACAGATAAAAGCCCTGGCTGAACTTATGCTTATATGCGCCGAATCCCTTTCTACAGGAAGTGAAAAATACCACGAGACTCTGCGCCGCAGGGCGGAACAGCAGTCGGACATTTCAAACAAAATAGGAGAACTCAAGAAAAAATACCCCTCCGGGAATCCGGTTCCGGGCTATCCCCTGGAAAAGGAAAAAATGCTCCTTGCGGCCCTGCGCCGGGGAAACACCGAAGCCGGACGCAGCATCCTGAACGAACTCATATCCATCCTCCTTTTTTCATACCCCGATCAATTCAAATACATACAATACCGGGCTATGGAACTGGCGGTGCTTCTTTCCCGGGCGGACACGATTCCCGGTTACCCCACAGAAGCGCTGATAGAAACCAACAACCAGTACCTACAGCGCATCCAGGAAGCCGAGAATATCGAGGAGCTTACGGACATACTCCATACGATCGTGGATTCCATGGCCGGCCAGATCTCTTCCTTTCGCGGGATACGCCATGCAACAGCGCTAAAAAAAGCCGAACAGTTTATATGGGAAAACTACACCCGCAAAATCAGCCTCCAGGAAATTGCCGATGCATCGGAGCTTTCGGCGCCTTATTTCAGCACTATCTTCAAAGAAGAAATGGGAGAGAACCTTTCGAGTTTTCTTAACCACTTGAGGGTAGAAAAGGCATGCTACATGCTGACCGAAACGGATCTGTCCTTGAGCAAAATAGCTGCAGCCTGCGGATTTGAGGATCAGAGCTGGTTTTCTAAAATATTCAAATCCTACCTGGGCATAAGCCCCGGAAGATACAGGGAACAAGGAGGGATATCAGCCCCTGAAATATCAGATAATAGTTTTTCAGACGACTATCGCAGCATGATCAAAAACTAATACCTGTTTTCCAAATAAAATATTAACCCTTTTTGCCTCGAATGGTTACATTTAAAAAAGAGACATGCGACGATGGATTTACATGAAATCTCCGTAAGCCTTCAAAGCGGAAGGATAAAGGAAACGTTAAACCTGATAGCCCGGGCGGTGAAGGAAAATCACAACGTTGGCAGTATCCTTAAAGAAGGGTTGGCTGACGGAATGGCTGCAGTGGAACAAAAACTCAAGGACAAAGAAATATACCTTCCTGATATGCTGGTAACAGCAACGGTAATGAACAAGGGGATTGAAATCTTAAGGCCCGCCCTGGAGTCCATAGAGAACCCGGTACTGGGGACAGCGATCACAGGAACCCTCAAAGGGGACATACAGAACATAAACAAAAACCTTATCGCCGCCCTGATGCGGAGCGAGGGGCTCAAGGTTATTGATCTTGGCGTCAATGTTTCAAACGAACTTTTTATTGATACTGCGGAGAAGGAAAAGGCCCGGGTGATTGTCTGTTCCGCTTATCTGACCGTACATCTGCCCCAGATGAAAGCCCTGGCCCAGGCCGCGGCGTCGATGAAAGCCCGGGAAAACATAAAGCTCCTTTTTACAGGCCTGCCGGTAACGGAACAATTCTGCCGCAGCATCGGAGCAGACATATACGCCCCGGACGTGGTAAGCGCCGCCGAAACGGCCGCCGCTTACTGCAAAAGACTCAAAAAGGATCCTCTCTAGCGGCCTGAATCCCTGGGACTGGCTAATCTGATAGCCGGGTCATCCGGGGTGTTGCGGGAAAAAACACAGGCGCGTCTGGCGGCTGCCGGGGGCATAGAAGCAAAGGTGCAATAATCCCTTACCTCGATGGCGTCCACCATACGGCCGGGCACCCCGCCTGCGCGCATGAGGAGGTCCGCCACATCCCGGGCGCCGGCGCCGTGACGGCGCCCTATGCCCACATATACCCGTGTCTGGCTTTCTCCCAAAGGGAGGCGTTCTGCATACACCCCGGGCCGGCTGCCGGAATGACGGTCAAACCTGCCCTTTCTGCCCGTACCCCATTTACCGCCGGACCGTGCTTCTTCCCTGGGAGGAATTTCAGGCAGTTCCGTAACCGGCCCGTACCGGGAAGGATCCAGAAGATCCCCGTATTTGAGATTTAGGAGCCCCATAAGCGCCCGTTCCGGGCCGAGTTCCTCGGTAAGCTGGCGGCACAGTTTGGACAGGAACGGGGAAATTCCGCCGTCCTCTTCCTGTCCGGTTTCAACAGGCCCGGCTGTCGCATACAGCGCTGCTTCCATATCTTCAGGAACATCTGCCCCCGGAGGAAGCTCCTCCTCCCGGGGCAGGGCGTTCATCACCGAAGCGGCGATGCGCCCCCGCAGGGCTTTCATCACCGATTTTACCGAGGGAACCTTCATCCACTGGATTCCACTTCCGAGGGTTCGTTCCATGCTCCTGGAAAGGTGGTCGATCTTCCCCCGCTCTGCAGGGAGCGCCAGGCTTACCGCCTTGCCCCGCTGCCCTGCCCGTCCGGTTCGACCAATACGGTGCACGTAGGTATCCCTGTCCTGGGGAAGATCCCAGTTGATAACATGCGTAAGCCGTTCTATATCCAGCCCCCGGGCAGCCACATCGGTGGCCACCAGGATAGTAGTCTGCTTGGAACGGAAACGCCTGAGGGTGCGTTCCCGGGCTTCCTGGGAAAGATCCCCGTGTATCGCCTCTGCGGGATACCCCCCTTCTACAAGGCGCCTGGCCAGTTCGTCCGTCCCGGACTTGGTAGCGCAAAAAACGAGGCCGTAAAAATCATCTGCCTGATCGATGATACGCCGCAGGGCTTCCGGGCGATCCTCTTTTTTAAGGACCACGTAGAACTGATCCACTGCGGGCTTTTCGTCCTCAGGGGCTGTGTCTTCCAGGATTTCAGTCTGGCCGATGTGTTCCCTGACCACTTTAAGAATGGCTTCAGGCATTGTGGCGGAAAAGAGGGCCACCCTGCGCTCGTTCTTGACCTGGGCCAGGATGGTTTCCACATCGTCAAAAAAGCCCATGTCCAGCATCTCGTCGGCCTCGTCCAGGATGAACCAGTCCACTGCGGAAAGATCCAGGACTTTCCGCTCCATGAGGTCCATAATCCGCCCAGGGGTCCCTACTACGACTTCAGTCCCCCGTTTGAGATCCAGAATCTGATTCCTGATGGAAGCGCCGCCGTAAACCGCGGTAATACGGGGAAACTGCCCCCATCTGAGGGAGGCTATCTCCCGGGAAACCTGGAGGGCCAGTTCCCTGGTGGGGGTTAGAATAAGAGCCCTGGGCGCATGCCCCCCTGTGGTAAGCCGTTCAACCAGGGGAATGCCGAAAGCCGCGGTCTTGCCGGTCCCGGTCCGGGCTTTAACGATAAGATGCCCCTGGTCCGCCAAAAGCCGGGGCAGGGCGATTGCCTGTACAGAGGTGGGCGTAGAAAAACCTCTGCGCTCAAGGGCTTCCAGCATAGCTTCGGAGAGGCCGAAAGAGGAAAAAGAATTAACAGTATTATCACATACATCAGGTTCTTTGAGTGGATCGGTGGTGGTGATTTGCATATCTATACTTTATTTATACACCTTTAACTAATGGATCGTCAAGAGGGTGTCAAGAGGCGAGCGCCATTTAAAGTGAAACAAAAGCCGCCCTAAAAAAGGGCGGCTTTTTACAGAACCTTTACTTAGCCTGGGCGTCCAATTCCGCCAGAATGGAAAGCTCGGTTTCCTTGTCGAAATACCGGGCTTTGTCCAGCCTGGGGGTAAAGTTGGCCACATCCCCTACTTTGAAGGTAAAGTGGGGCTCGGTGCGGGCCACCAGGGGCTGGGTGTTGGTAGTGAGCCAGAGGTGGATATCCGCGCCCAGGGGCTCGACTACGGTGATCTTCACTGCCATGTTGTTCTCCGAAGCCGGGCTCGGGGTGTAGCTGAGATCTTCGGGCCTGATACCGAAAAATATTTCTTTCCCCGCGTATTTGCGGAGGTATTCGGCGTGCTCAGGAGCGGGTTTGAACTTGAAGGAACCTTCGTCCAGCACCACGCTGCCGCTTTCTTCCAGCACCTTTACCGACAGGAAGTTCATAGGCGGAGACCCGATGAATCCGGCAACGAATTTGTTTACCGGGTGGTTGTACAGGTACAGAGGGGACCCGATCTGCTGGATCTTTCCGTCTTTCATAACCACGATCTTATTGGCCATGGTCATAGCTTCCACCTGGTCGTGGGTAACGTAGATCATCGTGGCGTTGAGCCTCAGGTGCAGGTCGGAGAGCTCGGCGCGCATCTGCACCCGGAGTTTGGCATCCAGGTTGGACAGGGGTTCGTCGAAGAGGAAGACCTTGGGGTTCCGGACGATAGCGCGGCCTACGGCAACGCGCTGCCTCTGGCCACCCGACAGGGCCTTGGGTTTGCGGTCAAGGAACTTCTCGATATCGAGAATCCTGGCGGCTTCACGGACCCGGCGCTCAATTTCGTCCTTTGGGACTTTCTTGATCCTGAGACCGAAAGCCATGTTTTCATAGACCGTCATGTGGGGATAGAGGGCATAGTTCTGAAAAACCATGGCGATATTCCGGTCCTTCGGCGGCACATCGTTCATTAGTTCGCCGTCGATGTAAAGTTCGCCTTCGGTGATGTCTTCCAGCCCGGCAACCATCCGGAGGGTAGTGGACTTACCGCAGCCGGAAGGGCCAACGAAAACCACGAATTCCTTGTCCTCTACCACGATGTTGGCATTGTCCACAGCCCGGACATTGCCCTCGTAGACCTTACTGATACCTTTTAGTTCTACTTTTGCCATTTTATGGCCTCCCTTAAGGGTTAGTTTATAAATTCTAGTGTAAATCTATCTGCTGAAAATGTCAAGAAAAAAGAAAAAACTATAAAAAAAAATTGAAAAATCATTATAATCTGTATTATTCCTATATTTTTACTACTATTTTTATCATTTTTAACTATTTTTCGTAAACCATCTTCCAGGCGCTTGAACGGAGCGGTCCCTAGATGATAGAGTTATATCCCTATCGAGAATAACGATGGAGTTGCCGGAATCGGAGTTTTGTTTTGTTCCTGAAAAGCCTTGATATATTCGGTTTTAAATCTTTCGCCGACAAGACCCGTGTGGAATTTGCCGATGGGATCACTGCCCTGCTGGGGCCCAACGGCTGCGGGAAATCTAATGTTGTAGACGCGGTCAAATGGGTTCTTGGGGAGCAGGCTTCCAAGGCCATGCGGGCCGAGAAGATGGAAGACGTCATCTTCAACGGGACTGAAAGCCGCAAAGCCCTTAACGTCGCGGAAGTAACCCTCACGCTGACCAACGATTCGGGGCTTTTGCCCCTGGATGTGCCAGAAATCGAAATAAAGCGCCGGCTTTACCGTTCCGGGGAAAGCGAGTACTTTATCAACTCCGCGCCGGTACGGCTCAAGGAGATACGGGAACTCTTCTGGGACACCGGCGTTGGCAAGGCGGCCTATTCGGTGATGGAACAGGGCAAAATCGATCAAATCCTGTCTTCCAAGCCCGATGAACGGCGCTATCTCTTTGAAGAAGCCGCAGGAATCACCAAATACAAGGTAAAAGGCGCCGAAGCGGAACGGAAGCTTGCCAAAACCGAAGAAAACATGCGCCAGGTCGAAGGCATACTTGGGGAAGTCAAGCGTTCCTACGATACCCTTAAGGTCCAGTCCGAAAAAACTCTGAAATACCGGGGGCTAAAGGACGAAATTTTCGAATACGAACTGGATATCCAGCTCCTCAGGCTTAAACAGTTCAGGTACGAACGGGATGAACGGGGAGAAAACCTGAAAAAGCGTACTGCCCAGCGGGACGCCCTGCGGACGGAGATGGAAGAGGCCAACAAGGCTCTGGAAGAGAACATGGACATGGTGAACTCCCTGGAAGCCCGGCTGGCGGAATACCAGAAAAACATCTACGGCCTGGCGGTGGAAAAGAACGCCCGGGAAAAGGAAGTCCGGCTTCTTTCGGAACAGCGGAACGAGAACAAGGCCAAGATCGCCCAAAACGAAGGGCGGGAACAGGCCGCAGGCGTCAAGATTGAAGAACTCAGCGCGGACGCCGAAGAACAGGACGGCGTGGTTCGGGATTTGCGGAAAAAAGTCGCAGATATAGAAGATAACATCAGGTCTTTTGAAGAAAATATCCAGCTTACCGCTTCCCGTATCGGGGAGAACGAAAACGGCGTCCGGAAGGCCGAAGAGGACATACGCCGTGTTGAGCAGGAACGGGTGGTTCACGAAAAAGACCTTGAATCCATTACCGACGATATTGTAGCGGCCCTGGATGCGGGGCTTAAAGAAGCGGGGTATTCCGCCGCTGAACGCAGGAACAACGAAGCCGCTTTGATCGAAACCCTCACGCTGTTAAAAACTATGCTTTCCGGAAGGGAAACCCTGATCCGGGATTTCGCGGCAGCCGCGGAACGGGCCGCCGAAGGGGCCCCGCTCCCGCAGGCGGCTGAATTCAAGCGCGTAGCTGAAACCCTGGCCGCAGGGCTTGCCGAGGCCTCGGCCCATGCGGACAAGGCGGTATCGGTTTTTGAGGCCTACCGCAAAAGCACCCCTGCGTTTATCGACGACTTCCTGGCCCCTGAAGGGATCATCACCAAAAAACGGGCCCTGGACGCCAAAATCCGCGCCTGCCGGGAAAGCGCCGCTGAACGCCGGGAACGCATCGCGGAACTGCGGAAAAACAACGAAGACTTGGGCGCCCGTATCGACGAGTACCGGGCCACCCTGGAGGATCTCAGGGTAAACCGGATGAAAATGGCTACCCAGGCCCAGGCCGCGGAAGAACAGGCCCGGCTTATCAGGCGGGAGCTTGCAGGCCAGGAAAGCCTCCTTAAAACCATCCAGGATGAGCTCTTTCTGGACCGCAAGCGCTGCAGTGAAATCAACGAGCGTATTGAGGAAGGGGAAGCGGAAATCGCCGAAATCGAGCAGAAAGGCAAGCAGCTCACTGCGGACCTGGAAAAACTGGAAAAGGACATTTCCCGGAAAAACGGGGACGTTGCCGGAAAGCAGGAGACCATCAAAAAACGGATGACCGACCTTGCCCGGGTCCAGGAATCGCTTGAAAAAATTCACCTTGAACTCGTTCAGTCTGAAACGGAGATAAAAAACATCCAGGACAATTTCCGGGAAGCCTACTCCCGGGATCTGATGGAATTTGAAGAGCGCATCTTCACCATAACCAGATCCTCCGGGGAACTCCGGGAAAAGCTGGCCGCAGGAAGGCAGGCCCTGAAAGACTTGGGGCAGGTGAACCTGGCGGCTCCCGAGGAATTCGCGGATACCAAGGAACGATACGATTTCCTTTCGGGCCAGCTTGCGGACCTTGCCAGGGCCCGGGAAGACCTTGAAAAGCTCACCAAAGAGATACGGACCGAATCTTCGGAAATCTTCATGGCTACCTATAACAAGATAAGGAAGAATTTTCATAATATGTTCCGCCGCCTCTTTGGAGGAGGGCAGGCTGAACTGCGCCTCCTGGACGGCAACCATGTGCTGGAATCGGGTATTGAAATCTACGCCAAGCCTCCGGGGAAGAAACTGGAAAACATCAGCCTGCTTTCAGGAGGCGAGCGGTCCATGACCGCTGTGGCTCTGCTCTTTGCGACCTACATGGTAAAGCCCAGCCCCTTCTGCCTTCTGGACGAAATAGACGCCGCTCTGGACGAGCAGAACGTCAACCGTTTTGTCCAGCTCCTGCGGGAATTCGGCGCCACAAGCCAGTTCATCGTCATCACCCATAACAAAAAAACCGTTACCGGCGCATCTACCCTTCTGGGGGTGACTATGGAAGAATCGGGGGTGACTAAAGTCATTTCTGTGCGCCTTGAAAACGCCGGCGAACCTGAAGAAAGCTCCCCTGCCGAAGATCCTCCCCAGCACGGGCTTTTTCAAGAGGAAGAGGTGGAAATCGAAGAAGGCCGGGAACTGCCCCCTGGTGTGAATGATCCCGCTGAGGTAAGTGAAGCGGATCTGCGGCCCATCAGAAAAGGGCCCCATGTGCGCCCCAAACTTGACCCGCAATCAAGCCTTGATAACCCGGGAGCGGGGGAAACCCTGTAAAAAACGCTTGTAGAACCCGCATCTGTTATAAAAGGCTTGACGCTGGCGTCAAGCCTTTTATACGCTCCGGCGGTGAATCCCAAATATTTTCCCAAACTTTCCCCCGCTCCCGGTATTTCACGAATAGTGCGGGTCAAGTTTGGCCTTTGGGTGGATATTAGCCGGGTTACATTAGCCCCCCTTTGCGATAAAAGCGCCAGCAGACATAGAAAAAATGGGGGGGGGGGGGGGGTGATGATTTCCCCGGTAAAGCGCAGGGCGTCCGTCTAGCCTGCCTGGGGGTCTCCCTCTATGTCTGGCTGGCGAGCCTCCTTGTCTTTCTTTCCTTTTTTTTCTCCAGGCTCTTCTTCAGGAGGTTTCCAGAGTGTTTCTTCTCCTGGAGGGAGATTGATCCTGAAATGGGGGGCTGTCATGTCCAGGCCCCTGGAGGCGAAACCGTCCTGGAGGTTTTCATAGAGTTCGGAATAGATGGCAGGTATGTTGTCGATTTTCTTGGTATAACAGTTTATCTGGTATTTGGCGTAGAAATCGTCAAGGGCGGTCTGGAGGACAAAAGGCTTGGGGTTTTTGAGCACATGCCGGGTTTTAAGGGCCGCCTCAATGAGGATTTCGTGGATGAGCCGCCAGGGTGTGGAGTAAGCAAAGGTGATGTCCGCGTGGAGTACGAGACCCTCCTCATCCTCATCGGAAGAGGTGTTGTAGTTGATAATGCTGGCCTGGAGAACCTGAAGGTTAGGGATAGTGATGTATTCGTTCTTGGAAGTCTTGATGCGCAGCACCATAATGGACTTTTCCACCACAAACCCCACATTGTTATGGATCTGGATACGGTCGCCAATCTTGAAAGAACGCATATAAGTGATAATAATGCCTGCCACAAGATTGCCGATAGCGGAAGTGGACCCAAAGGAGACGATGAGACCCACAAAAACCGAAACGCCCTGAAATATCCTCGATTCAGAACCGGGAAGGTAGGGATAGATGATAGCCACAGTAAAGGCGTAGAGCATGAACCTGAGTATGTTAAAAGTCGGCTGGGCCCATTCGGGATAAAAACCTGGTATTTTGAGTTTTTCCCGTGTTATCTGAACGGAAAAAAACTTGAGCCCCCTGATAACGTACTTGGTTATTAACAAAATTATAATAATAGTGATAAGGTTCGGGATGTATTTTACGGCGTTGAGTAATATGGTTTTGAGAGGAGTGAGGATGTAGCCGAATATGGTAGAAGCAAGGTCCTCTGTAGCAGGGAACAGGCTGAACACAATGGGAATGGTGATAAAAAGCTGGAAGACAGTGATGATGTATTTCAGTATTTTTAGCAGGAAAAGAATAACATTGGTGATCTGCCGGGATGTGAGAAGTCTGAGGTTCTTGATGACCAGGGGCTTGATCCGGGAACCGGCGTTATTCGTTATCTTGCCGGATATTTTTTTGAAGATGAGCCAGACAATCCAGATAAAGAGGATCTGGCCCGCGATAATGCCTGCCGCTATGCTCAGCTTTTGGGCGAAGGGCATAACAGGATACTCCACCAGGGTATGTTCAACAGCTTCTGTCAGCGCAGGCAATTCATCTTTTTCCATAATGTTTCCTCATTACGGACATTATAGACAGCTTGCGATAGCTCCCTCAAGGGCTTCCAGTTCGGGATCGATCAGGGCGATTGGTTCAACGCTCCTGTTTAGGACATGGAGTTTTTCAGGAAGCTTTGCGGCCTGGCCTGTAGTTTTTTTCACGATTTCCGCTTCTTTTGCGGGATGGCCTGTGGCCAAAACAATGGTATGGGCGTAACCGGACTCTTCTGTCCCGGCGAAGAGCTTGGCGGCGGCAAAGGCCACGGCGCTGTGGGGGTCCAGGAGCACGCCGTACTCCTCCCAGGCTTGCTTCATGGCCGCTTCTGTGGACTCATCATTAATGGCAGCAGGGAAGACCATATTCCGCATTACCGCCGGGGCTTCCTGGTAGAACGAAGCGAGGCGCTCGTAATTTGAAGGCTGGACTATATCCAGCGCAGGGGAATTGGTAACAATCAGGGGATGGGGGATGAACTTGCCGCCCTGGATGAATTCGCCGAAGGTGTTGTTGGCGTTCATAGCGGCGATAAAACCGTTTACGGGCATGCCGAATTTCCAGGCATAGAGCCCGGAGATAAGGTTTCCAAAATTCCCTGAAGGAACAGAGAAAATCAGGTCCTCTTTCAGATACTTTTTCGCCTTGACAAAAGCGTAGAGGTAATAAAAAGCCTGGGGCAGGAGCCTTCCGGGATTGATGGTATTGGCGCAGGTAACATTGTAGCGTTCCGCGAAAGGCCGGTCGTTTATAAGTTTCGTGATAAGGGCCTGGCAGTCGTCATAGGCACCTCTGACCTGTATGGGAATGATATTGCCCCCATTGGGTGCAAACTCGGAAGGGTCCAGGCCCCTGATAGTCCCGGAAGGGTAAAGCAGCACTGATGTAAGCCCTTTACGGCTGCTAAACGCTCTTGCCACGCTTGCTCCCGTGTCTCCCCGTACCGCGCTTATGATCATAGCGCTGCCGTTGTTTTTAAGAAGCTCCTCCAGAACAGCGGCCAGGAAAGCCACGCCGAAGTCCTTGAAAACCCCTGTAGGGCCGTTATACAGGCTGAGGAGGGAGATATGGTCATCCAGTTGCTTCAGTTCAGGTTCAAAATCAAAAGCGCTTTCCGCTACCCTTGAGGCTGAAAAAGGGTTAAGCTCGCCCTGGAGTATGCCGGGAGCCACCGTCGCAACCAGTTCGGGATAGGTGGTTTTTTCATCCATGTACAGGAAAAATTGCCGCATATCCGGCGCCGAAGCAGGGACATAGAGCCCCCCTTCAGGCGGAAGACAGCGGAGAACAGCGTCTTTGAAAGAGGCCTGAGGTTTTTGGGATTTTGTGGACCGGAATTGCATTTCTTAGTATTATAAGTGATAGGTCGCCGGAATGCAATTGAGGTTCCCGAGAGGAAAAAATGAACAAAAAAGTCGGAATAGAACGCTGCAGCAGCTATAACAGGGATGAACTGTACCAGGCCCTTAAAACCGCCTCCGATCTGGCAGGGGGTTTGGATGTGGCCGGTAAAACCGTTCTCTTAAAACCCAACATCGTCTTTGATTCTCCCCCGGAGAAGGCCGTCGTCACCCATCCGGCTTTTTTGGAAGCCTGTATACGGCTGGTCCGGGAAAAAGGGGCTGCCGGCATCCTGGCAGGCGACAGCCCGGGCCTCCAGGGGCCCGGTTTTACGGCCCGTCTTTCGCATATAGGGGAAACGGCCATCCGGAACGGCGCCCAGTGGAGGGACTTTACCCGCGGAAAAGCCGAAGTCCCCTGCCCGGAAGGCAGGGCTGTGAAACAATTCTCCCTTGCCGGGGCAGTCCGGGAGGCGGACTGCATCATCAGCCTCCCTAAGCTCAAGACCCATCAGCTCATGATTTTTACCGGAGCCATGAAGAACCTCTTCGGCCTTGTCCCTTCGGCGGTTAAGAGCGCCTTCCATGTACGTTTTCCCTCACAGGAAAGCTTCGCCTCAATGATCACCGATCTTAACTTGGCGGTAAAGCCCCATTACGCCTTTATGGACGCCGTTACCGGTATGGAAGGTCCCGGCCCGGCAGCAGGAACCCCAAGGCAGATAGGTCTGGTTCTCGCTTCCTCTAATCTCCTTGCCCTGGACGCTGCGGCGTGCCTTATCATAGGGTATCCCCCTGAGGCAATTCCCGTCAGCCGTGAAGCCCTGGCCCGGGGGGTCTGGCTCAACGATTTTTCTGAAATTGAGTATCCTGGCCTTCACCCGGAAGAGGTAAGGATTCCTGATTTTGTCAAAGTCCCTCTTAAAAAACCGGGCAGCCAGCTCCTGGACTTCCTGCTCCCCAGGAGGCTGAGGCGTTTCCGGGAAGCCCTTGTCCCAAGGCCGGAGATCCGGCATGACGTATGCATTCGCTGCGGGGACTGCGCCCGTATCTGCGCATCAAGGGCTATCGCTCCCTTTGGGGAAGGGAAGGAAAGGCGGATGGCCGTCAATTACAAAAAATGCATCCGCTGTTACTGCTGTCATGAAATATGCCCCTTAAAGGCGATTACTATCAAAAAGGTGAAAATCACCCAGGCGCTGAGAGGGTAACTGCTAAACTTGATCCGCGTTTTTTGGTAAAAGCCGGAGGCGGGGTTGGTTGATTCGCCGGCGGGGTTCATACCCAGGGGCTTGCTCCTGGGTATCTTCATTTTCCCCTTGACAAAGCAAATTCCTTCACCTACCGTTAAGCCATGTCTCCCGGGTCAGGCGTTTTTTCCGTCTTGCCAGAAAATTTTTTCTCTCCCCTGGCGTGGGTGAACAAGCAGCATTATGCGGCGCTGCTGGTACTTTACTACCGGCTTTTCCAGGAAAACACCCGGGGTCTTGAACGGGAACTGGTGATCCGCGAGTTTATGGCCTATTTGGTTCTCCATAGGGACGCCCTGGCGGACGAAGGGGAAGGGGACGCCGAAGGGGATATTGAAACCGGCGCTGTTCAGGCAGGCCAGCGGATCGTTGAAGAAAAACAGGGTTCCGGAGAGCTGGATTTTGGTGATGATGCAATGCCGGCCTCAAGGGAAGGCGAAAACAGCGGCGCTGCCGGCAAAAGCGCGCCAGGAGGGAGCCGGTTGTTTGACGAGCGCGAGGCGGCAAACCGGTTTCTGCGCAGGCTCATCGCTGCCGGTTGGCTTGGGGAGGAAACGCTTGCGGATTTTACCCGGGTCATCAATATCACCCCCTGGGGCAAGCCTTTTTTTGAATCTCTGGTAAAGGTTGACGAAGGGCTCAAAATCGAATACGAAAGCCATGTGGTGAATGTTTATTCCTCTCTCTGCGGGGAGACGGTAAAGGAGAACGGCCACTTCATGGTTCTCAAAGCCCGGGAAGAGGCACGGGCCCTCATTGATTCCCTCAAAGTGTTATCCCAGAGCATCAAGGGCTATTACGACGCGTTGAACGCCGAAGAAGTGCGGTCCAGGGCCAGCGAGGTTTTGCACGAACACTACGACCTCTATGCCGGGGAGGTTCTGGACAAGGCTTACAAACGGCTCAAAACATCGGACAACGTTTCCCGTTACCGCCAGAGTATTTTCAGGCAAGTGGCGGCCCTGCTTGGCGATGACGCGTGGCTTAATGAAAGCGCAGGCAAATATCTCAGAATACTTCAGACCACCAGGGAGGACTGCCGGAAACGGCTTGTATCCATGCTTGAGGATATACGGGACGATCTCCGTTCGGTGGATCCTATGGAGGACGATATTGACAAGCGGAACGCCGACTATTCCCGCCAAAGCATTGAAATTATCAAAGCCCATATAGAGCCTGACAGTACTGTTGCAGGCAAACTGGGAATCCTGACAAAAGCCGTTTACAACGGCAATGAGGAGCTTCAAAGGCAGCTTGCCCATGGCGTCTACCGTATCAGTTTCCTTTCCCCATCTTCCCTGGTTTTTCGCACCCAGCGTGAGGAAGGGAATTTTCAAATCCAGGTTTCCAAAGCCGACCTTGAGGCCCTCTCCAAAACCGAAGAGGAATTTTTTACACGTATGCGCCGCCGCCTTTCAATCAAACGCATCAACGCATGGCTCGATGAACAAGGCGGCCGGAATCGGCAGATTCTCTTCCCTGCGGATCTTATCAATGATGAAGATTCTTTTATCCGGTTTGTTTACGCCCTGCTTTATGGCGATTCCCGGAAAGATTTTACATACACCGTTGAGGATGAGTTCCCGGGTGAAGCCGGAGTTTCTGTCAGGAATACAAAATCAGTAAGCGCCGCCGGTTATGCGGTTCCTGATATACGGTTCAGAAAGAAAGAAGGAGGGAAAGCGTGAATCAGGACCTTGACGCTCTTACTCTGATCCGGGATCTGTCAACCGGGGAATTCGAGCTTTTTAAGTCTGCCCTCCATATACTTACATCCAAAACTTTTATTATCCGGGGTATCAATAAGGAATGGGAAATTTACGATTTCACTATCAGGAACATCGCCCTTTTTGACGCCTGGTTTTCCTGCATGGACGCTTCTCTTGTTCGTGACGAGAGTCTGGGGATCATTGCCTTTCGAGGCTCAGGAAAAACAAGGCTGTATTTTTCCCGCGAAGAACTATGCGGAGTCCTGGTCCTGCGGCATTTATACGAGGATAAAAAAAATGAAGTTTCCCTTACGGCGTTTCCTGTTGTTGCCTTGCCGGACTTTCAGCAGAAATACAACGCCCTGACCGGCGGGGAGATCAAAAAAACCGCCCTTGTCAATATGCTGCGGCGCCTTTCTTCGTGCAAACTCATAGCGCTCACTTCCCAGGACTACGCCGATCCTGAAGGGCTTATCCTGCTGTATCCGAGCATACCCTTGAGCATCGATCGCGCCGCCCTGGACGAAGGCATAGCCTTCCTGGGGAACAAGGCCTCCGGCGCTGGGGAGGACGATGCGGACGCTTCGGCTTTACCAGAGGGCGAATCATGATCACCCTGGAACGCCTCAGGCTTGTTAACTGGCACAACTTCGAGGACACGGTGATAGAGATCGGAAACCGCTGCCTTCTGGCAGGGGATAACGGTTCCGGTAAATCCACGGTTATCGATGCCATCCAGTACGTGCTAGCGGCGAACCTCAGAATGGCTAGATTCAATTCCGCCGCAGAGGAACGGCGGGGGGGCGGCAGGGACCTTATGGGCTATGTGCGCTGCAAACTTGGCAGCGACACTACTGAGTACCGCCGGGGCGACACTGTGGCCCATGTTATGCTTGAGTTTCAGACCAGCGGTCCTCATGCGGGCTTTGCCTGCGGCGTCTGTATTGAGGCCTATAAAGACAACCATTACACCGAACATTTCTGGACCGGCTCCGGTATTCCCATCAAAGACCTCCCGGTATATTCAGAACAGGGCATCGGGGGCCTAAAGACTCCCCTGGTTTTCCGCCAGATCAAAACCATCTTTACTGAGTTGAAAATCGAACCCTATGACGCGAAACGGCTTTATCTGCGGGATCTGACCAATAGGCTGGGGGTGTTCAAACGGCAGCAGCAGGATCCGAACCCGTACCTTGATTCCCTCACCCGTTCCATCGGCTTTAAACCTCTGGATTCTATCGACCAATTTGTCTGCGAATATATTCTCGAAGAGAACCCCGTATCCATCCAGGACATGAAGCAGAACCTTGAGAACTACAAGGAAGCTGACCGTCAGGCAAAAGGGGCAACCGCAAAAATCGCGCATTTGAAAAAAATATGCGCTAAAGCGGCGGAATGGCGGAAGTACGACGGCCTTATCCTCAAGCAGGAATATTTAAAGCTCAGAATAGAGCTGGAGAACAAAAAACAAAACAAGGACAACGTCTCCCGCCAGCTTGTGGAAACCCAAAATAAACTGGATTTTGTTAACCGCGAGATTGCTTCTTTTAATCAAAAGCACCAGGATCTGGAACAGGAACTCCGGGCTGTGGATATGAGCCTTGCGGCCAATAACGCGCACCGGCTGTACGAGGAAATAAACGGACGCATCAAACGGCTCGAAAACGATCTTGTGGCGGAAGAGGAAAAAAGCGCCCGTTACAGCGGGCTTAAAGCCCAGTGCGAAGCTTTGCTGGGCCGTTCTATTTCCGAACAATTTGACGATGAAAGCGCCGCTGTTGCCGCTGAAGCGAAGAAGTACCAGGATGAAAAATACGCCGCCGGGAAAAGGCGGGAAGAGGCCGCCGGAAGCCTCAAAGACATTCGCGGGGAGCTGGCCGACCTTGAACGGGGTATACTCCGCTACCCCGATGCCCCGAGGGAACTCAAGGAGGCATTGGAAAAAGCGGGTATTGATGCCTTCTTTTTGGCAGAAGCTGCGGAGATTACCGATCCGGCCTGGGTGGACGCTGTGGAAGGTTGGCTCAACACCCGGCGCTTTGCGGCTCTTGTGGATCCGAAAAATTTTCAGAAAGCCCTGGAAGTCTACGACCGCCTGCCCCGCTCTGTAGCCGGGGCCTTTATCCCTAATATCGAAAAGATGCGCAATGCCAAAACAGCCCAGGGGAGCCTTGCGGAACTGGTCCAGGCCGACGGCTATGCCCGTATCTACATTGACTACAGCCTGGGAAAGGTGATGCGGGCGGATATTTCAAACCTCAGGCAGTACGACTCGGCGGTAACTAGGGAATGTATGACCTACACAGGCCATACCGCTTCCAGGATAAGGGAAGATGTGTACCGCCGCCATTACCTGGGCCGGGCCGCCCTGGAAGAACGGCGGAAATTCCTGGCCGCAGAAGCGGAACGGGTTGGGGCCGATCTTGCCAGGGCCGAAAAAGAAGAGCGCGAAGCCGCAGGCCGCGGGGACTGCTGCGACCGGGTCCTCCGCTTCTTGCCGGAGTTGAAGTATCTCTTCCCCTCCCTTGCGGCCGCCGGGGCTCTCAAAAACGATCTTGCAAAAGCGCAGGAAGAACTTGCCGCAATAGACACCCAGTCGTTCCGGGAGCTTGAGGACAAACGCAAAGACCTGGAAGGGCAGTTGTCATTATTAAAAGAAAGCAGCGATTCTGCGCAAAAAACGTTGGGGCTCTTGCTTGGCAAATTGGCCTCTTCCCAGGACGCGCTGGATCAATTCACCCGTTTAGCGGAAGAAAAAGAAGAGGCTATCAGAAATTTCGGAGCCGAACACCCCCTTATGCTGGCTGACTGCGAAGCTTATGCGGAAAAGCGGTTTTCTGAGGTTTCTATCACCGAGCTTGCCGCCACTTACGAGTCCACTCTGAAAGGATTCAGGAGCCGTACTGAGTCCCTCAAAAAAGAATATAACCGCCTGGCGGCAGATTACGAACAGGAGTTCCATCACTGGCTGGGCATGGAGCCTTCGGAAAACACCGAAGCCGAAACCCTGTTGAAACGGCTTGAGACTTCGGAGTTGCCTGAGTACCGGGAGAAAATCGCCAGGGCCTATCAGGACGCGGAGAAAGAATTCAAGGATCATTTTATTTCCCGCCTTAACGAACACATTGAAGAAGCCAAAGAAAGTTTCAGTGAGATTAACGATATCCTCCGTACCCTGCATTTCGGGCGGGACCAGTACCGCTTTACGCTGGAGGAACTAAGCGAGCGGAAGGGGCAGATCGAAGTTATCAGGCAGGCGGCCCGGATACCGTCCGCAGAGGACGGTCTCTTTTCCCAGCTTGCCGGTTCCGGGGAACGCAAGGCCGCCCAGGATCTCTTTGACCGCATCCTCTATTCCCCCCTGGACTCCAAGGAATTGCGGGACATCTGCGATTATCGTACCTACTTCCATTACGACATCAAGATCAGGGAAACCGATAACATCGACGAAAGCACCGGTATCGCCGCAGAGCTTTCCCTGTCCAAGGTGCTGAAAGAAAAATCCGGCGGCGAATCCCAGACCCCCTACTATGTGGCCATTGCCGCCAGCTTCTACCGTTTTTACAAGGCCAGGCCCGAGAGTACCGTGCGTCTTGTGATCTTTGACGAAGCCTTTAACCGCATGGACGATGAACGCATTGGCAAGATCCTCTCGTTCTACAATAACCTGAACCTTCAAATCATCACTTCAGTCCCGCCTGAAAAGATTGAAGCTATCGGCCCTTACATGGACCGCATCAATGTCATAAGCCGTTTTGGCAGCGCCGTGAAAGTCCGGGACTGTCACATTGATACTATAGACCAGGGCGCTGTGAAATGAGGGATTGGGAAAAAGAAATCATCGGCGTTTTTGTCAGCCGTTATTTTGCCTCAGTCGTCCCGGCAGGGGCAGAGGAGCGGAATGCCATCAGGCTCCGTTCCCTTTCGATATTCCCTGATTTTGACGCCGCATCTCCTGATGAAAAAGAATCCTACCTTGAAGCAGCGGAAGCGCTGGAAAACCGGGGGCTTTTACACCTGAGATGGGAGAAGAGGAACAAAAGGAGCAGGCTTAAAACCCTTATGTGTACTAATTTTGAAAAGCTTTTTGAGGAAGCTGACAGCAGGTATCCCAAGACTGAGGTAAAAGAAATCCGTTCAATGCTTGCCGGTAAGATCCAGGCGCTCAGGGATTCGGTCAATGACAGGGAAAAGAGCCACTCGTCTGTCCGTAAGGTTCTTTTGTTTCTGGACTGGTTCTCTGAACATTTTGATTCCCGGGAAATCAGCAGGGGCATGAACCAGGAAACCGTGGCTGAGTTTGTACGGCTTCTGGAAGTTTTTCTTCTTGACGCTGAAAGGCTGGAAACGGTAACCACCCGTGCTCTGTCGATTGAGCTGTACCATAATTCAAAACGTCTGGAAAACCTGGTAGGTTATTGCGCCCTCTCTTTATCCAGGGCCAGAAAAAACGGTATCCCTGTTCCTGATTTTTCGTTTATGCGGCGATCCTACCCGGAAACTATGATTGCAGGGAAAATCGTTTTTGAATACCCCGGACAAAGTTCGATACCGCCTCTGGTCAATGCATCAGGGCATATACTTGGCCTTCCCCTTAAACATGCTGCGGAAATACAGCGCATCGGGACCGTAGACGGTAAAGAAAATCCCCTGGTTTTGACCATTGAAAACAAAGAAACTTTTTATATTTTTGCTGACATTCAAAACCGCCGTAACAACAAACATCTTGCCAGGTACGATTGTTTTCTTTATATAGGAGGCTACCCCAACCAGGCCGCAGCCGCCATGATCCGGGTTCTTGCGGCATCGGGCTTTGTGTTTCACCACGCAGGCGACCTTGACCCGGATGGCATCTTCATCTTTCAGAGCATTGCCGACATCGCTGAAAAACCCGTCATCCCGGTACACATGAACGCCGCCGTCTTTGACCGCTACCTCTCCTGGGCCCGCCCGCTTACGCAAACCATGATCCGCAAGCTGGAAAGGATTCGCGCAGATACCATAGCCGTTCCGGGACTCTCTGAACTGCTGCGCCGTATTAAGGAAACCCGCCGCGGGGTAGAACAGGAAATTATTGACTACCGGGATTAGACAGCGTATAAACCTTAGGCACAGGACCTTATAGGATCGGTTACCGGCGAAGAGACTTGAACTCTTACATCCTCGCGGACAGCAGATTTTGAGTCTGCCGTGTCTACCATTCCACCACGCCGGCTCTTGCGCCGCGTTAAGCCGTCTAACGGCAGGCCTGTTTTAGCAGACCCTGCATGCGGCAAAAGCGCTGTTTTGAACTATACCCCAAAGGCCGCATCTTTTACAAGAGGACCATCCGCATCCACC
>JAISZE010000171.1 GCA_031269405.1 Treponema sp.
CCGCACAGGAAAAGAAAAGCGGCGCTTTTCAGCCTAAAGTGGCTTAACGGAGAACGGAGAACGGAGAACGGAGAACGGAGAACGGAGAACCGCTTTTAAGTCTATCACGAATGGGGCGGTTCCTACAACTGGTGTCTTGGGTCATGGTTTGGCTCCTTTTTCAAATTGATATGTATCTAATGGTAGCCCCTATTATTATGGCTGTCAAGTTTTTTCACTGCCTCGTCCAAAAATTCTCAGAATTGCCGCGCGTTACCTCCGCATGGCGCGCCAGGGGTTGATGCCGAAGCGGATGAGGAAATAGAACCACCCAAAGGCGAAGCCTGCTAAATGGGTAAAATGGGCTACATTGCCCGCAAGTCCTGTAACCATCAATACTATCTCAACAGCGGTAAAGCCCAGGACCATTACCGGGGCTTTAAGGGGAAGTATGCCCCAAAGGTAAAGTACGGCTTCCGGGAACAGGACTGCATAAGCGAGTTGGACTGCAAATACAGCCCCTGATGCGCCCATCAGGAACACCATGGGGGATCCTAAAACCCAGTACACCAGGAAAGAGAAAATGCCGGCAAGAATCCCGGTTAGAAAATAATAGAGCAGGAATTCCAGGCTCCCTATACGGGCTTCTACACGGCTCCCAAAAATGAAGAGGGCAAGCATGTTGAACAGGATATGGCTTAATGTCCGGGGATCGTGGACGAACATGTACGTTACAAACTGCCAGATCCAGCCCCTGGCCGCTGCCGCCGGTATCATGGAGAGATAGAAGGTTAGATCCAGGTTTCGCAGGAATAGCTCCCCAAGGTAGACCAGGATGTTGATACCGATAAGTACCAGTACGGCGTTGTACTGCCGGTACGGGAAAGGCCGGCGCAAACCATTCATGAAAGCAGCGTCCTCATCCTTTTAAGGCTTGCAACGGGGTCTTCTGCAGGGACATACTCTAGCCCCAGGTAGCCTTGATAGCCGGCCTCTTCAAGGGCTTTGAAGATTCTGGGGTAATCAAGCTCCCCGGAATCCAGTTCATGCCGCCCCGGATTCCCGGCGCTGTGCACATGGCGTATCTCCGAGGTATATGATGTAAGCCTGCGGATTACATCGCCTTCGCTTATCTGCTGGTGGTAGATGTCAAACAGGAGTTTGACATTCCCGCTTCCTACTTCCCGGACTATTTCAAAAGCTTCATCGGAAGACTCCAGCCAGGTTCCTTTGTGGTCGATTTTACCGTTCAGGGGTTCCAGAAGCAGGGTAATGCCTGCGTCTTCGACAATGGGCGCCGCTTCCCTGAGCCCTTCCACTACGGACCGCCGCTGATAGGTATGGACGGCGCCGCTGTCGTCGCCGCCCTGGGAAATAAGGCAGGGGGCGCCTATCTTTTTTGCGGCTTTGATGGATTCCTTCAAATCCTGGAGATAGACGCTCCTTTTGGATGGTTCCGTAAGGGTAAAGAATTTGGTGCAGCAACAGGAGCAGTTCATCCCTAGGGCATCGGCCTTTTTCTTTAACGCATCCAGGTCCCGGTTCCACCAGGACCAGAATTCATAGGTTGTAAAACCGCAGGCTTTGACTTGTTCCAGAGCTTTCAGGCTGTCAAGGCCGCTGAAAACCGAATCGATACAAATTGAATATTTCATCATTCTCCTCTTTGTTCTCCCAGTATAACCTGATAATCGGAAATTGTCTCGGCATGAACCAGCCGGTCCCGAAGCCGGGCGCCGCCTGAAAGGCCGGCTTTGCGGCCTATACCTTTGGTGTAGGCGCAGAACTGCTTCCGCATCTCCAGGCACGCCGCTCTTTCCCCTATATCAGCGGCTAAAAGTTCCAACTGCCTAAAGGCTGCGGCAAAGCGCCTGGCGTAATCCGGCGGGGTCCACTCTCCCTTCATTAAATATTCCTTGGTAAGAGCGAAAATAAAAGGGTTCCCCATGGCTCCACGGGCGAACATCACCGCGGCGCAGCCTGTTTCCTGCAGCATACGCCCGGCGTCTTCAGGGGAATAAAGATCCCCCGATCCCGCGACAGGAACGGAAAGCCGCGCGGCCAGATCGGCGATATGGGACCAGTCGCTCCTGCCCCCGTAGCCCTGGCCGCGGGTCCGGGGGTGAAGGCACACCAGGGCGGCTCCGGCCCCGGCGGCCGCATGGGCGCACTCACGGTAATTGATATGCTCTCCGTCCCAGCCGGACCGTATTTTCACCGTTACCGGGACGCCTCCCAGGGCCTTCCGGGAAGCGTTAACCGCCGCCTCGACTACCTTGCCCAAAAGGGCGGGATCTTTCATCAATGCGGCCCCGGCGCCGGTCTTTACCACCTTAGGCGCCGGGCAGCCGGAATTGATGTCCACCGCTTCGGGCTTAAAGGGGGAAAGAAGCAGGGCGGCCTGGTACATCACCTCAGGATCCGCTCCGAAAAGCTGGACCGCATAGCGCCTCTCGTTTTCCCCCCGTTTGAGCATCATCATCGTTTTGGCGCTGTTCCGCGTCAGGGCTGCCGCTGAGGCTAGTTCGGTATAGGTAAAATCCGCTCCAAGCTCAACGCAGATAGTCCTGAAAGCCCTGCCGGTATACCCCGCTACGGGAGCGAGAAAAAGGTTCCCGGACAATTCGAGGGAACCGATGGTTACCGGACGGTACAGCGGCATATCAAAACAGGCGAAATACAGGCCCCTCTACTCGCCAGGGAGGCCGAAAAAGCGGCACGCATTATCCCACAGCACCGTAGCCAGCTCAGCGTCATCGATTTCCAGCATCCTGCCCAGGAAACGGGCCGTTATGGGCAGGTATTTGGGCATATTCCGCTTCCCCCGGTAGTCCGCAGGGACCATAAAAGGACTTTCAGACTCTATCAGAATACGATCCAGAGGCAGTACGCCGATAGTTTCATGGAGATTTTTCGCATTCCTGTAGGTCAGGTTTCCTGCGAAGGAAAAAAAGAGGTTCAGATTCAGCGCCCTTTTGGCGTATTCGGCGCCCTCCGAGTAGCAGTGCAGGACCCCGCCCTTAGGGGGCAGCCGGTCTTTCAGAATCTCCAGCACGTCCTTACCGGCGTCGCGGTTATGAATGATTACCGGAAGATCCAGCTTGGTCGCAAGATCCAACTGGGTGATAAAAAGCTCAATCTGGGACTTTCTGTCCCCGAATTTGCGGTAATAATCGAGACCGATCTCCCCTATAGCCACTACCCTGGGCAGGCGGACGCTCTGTTCGATGGTCCTTACCCAGTCCTTGCCGGGGTTCTGCACCTCAGACGGAGAAACCCCTACTGCATGATACACGTTTCCCGCAGATCTGAGATTCTCGTAGATCTTCACAAAATCGTGGAGGCTATTGCAGATAGAGACAAGCCGGGCTACCGAAACCTGCCGGGCTTCCTGAATTACTATGAGCTGCTCAATAGGATCTTCACATATAAGCCCTATGTGAGCATGAGTATCAAAATATTGCATGCGTTATTCCAACTAAGAAATGGATTTACATTTTTTCCAAACTGGATACCCTTAGTATAACATACTCCCTGGTTCCAGTCAATAAAAAAGCGTGATATTCGTTATATATTGAAAAATATCTATTTTTTCAAAGAAAACATGTAACTATTGTGTAATATCTCCATTTTCTCTATATTTGGAGGATACATGAACAGTATCGTAGCAATTACGGATAGAATTCAGGACAGGAAAAAAATACAAACCCTGGTATCATCACAAAATGATATGGAACTGAAAGCTGTAGGGAAGGATAGTTATGACGCGATAAAGCTGGGAAACCTTTTCAAGCCGGACATCGCAATTCTTGACAGCTGCGTTGCTTTCTTTTACGGAGTTGAAGTGTCGCATCTGCTCAAGCGGGATTCGCCTTCTACGTCCATTGTCATGCTTTGCTCCCTTGAGGACAAGGATCTGATGCGCCTGACAGAAAGCGGAACAATAGCGGCGTATCTCCTCAGGGACGCGGATATGGAAAGCATGACGGCTATCATCAGGAAAGTCCGCGCCGGGGAACTGTATGTAAATTTCTCCCTTGCCGCCGGGCTATTCTGGATGCTGGCGGATCGGTGCAAAACCCATTCCCTGAAAAGCAAAACACCGGTAAACAAGGCCCCGTTTCCCGCGAGCCTTTCAAGGACAGAGATGCGTATTCTAACCTTCATCGCCGAAGGCTGCCAGAACAAGGAAATTGCCGAAAAGCTGGAGCTGAAAGACGGGACTGTGCGGAACTGCATCTCATCGGCTATACGCAAAGCGGGTCTCAAAAACCGCACCCAAGCCGCGGTTTATGCCCTCCGTAACGGCCTTGTAGCAAGCTGAAAAAAACAGATAGGCGCCCAAAAAACGGATACCGCTTGCCAGATCCGTCTTTAAGCCGTAAAATAACATAAACCGAATGTTAAGCGGAGGCGGACAATGAAGACCGTATGCGGAATAGATCTTGGAACCCAAAGCTGCAAAATCATCCTTTATGATTATGAAAAGAAGGCCATAGTCGACGCGGCCCAAACCCCGGTGGACATGATCGCGGAAAACGACGGCGTCAGGGAACAAAAGGCCGAATGGTACCAGGAGGC
>JAISZE010000025.1 GCA_031269405.1 Treponema sp.
CAGGAGATCGCCCGTGAATCCGAAGGGCTTCTGGAGATCAACGCGGTGATGGAAAACATCGCCAGCCAGACGAACCTCCTCTCCATGAACGCCGCGATAGAGGCGGCCCACGCCGGGGAGGCGGGGAAGGGTTTCGCGGTAGTGGCGGACGAGATTCGGAAGCTGGCGGAGAATTCCGGGGAGCAGTCCAAGACTATTTCCTCGGTGCTCAAGAAGATCAAAGATTCAATCGACAAGATAACGAAATCCACCGGCGGGGTGCTCAACAAGTTCGAGGCTATAGACAGCGGGGTAAAGACTGTGGCTGAGCAGGAGGAGAACATCCGCAGCGCTATGGAGGAACAGGGGACCGGGAGCAAGCAGATACTGGAGGCAATAGGGCAGTTGAACGAGGTAACTCAGATAGTGAAGGGCGGCTCCGAAGAGATGCTGGAAGGGAGTAGGCAGGTAATCCAGGAGAGCAAGAACCTTGAAATGGCGACCCAGGAGATCACCAACGGCATGAACGAGATGGCTACCGGGGCGGATCAGATTAACGTAGCGGTGAACCGTGTGAACGCCATCAGCGGGGAGAACAAGGAAAACATCGACGTGCTGGTACGGGAGGTGTCTAAATTTAAGGTTGAATAGCGAACACCATGGGCAGCGTTTCCTGAAACGTCGGCCCAGGGTTTTCCCCATAGGCGTATACTTATTCCTGCTTCGCCTTTGGGGTTTTCACCGCTTCCGGGTTATCAAGGCTGACGCGGGCCGGGTTTAGCTTTTGCGAGAAACCCGGCAAGTTCATCCAGTTTGAAGCCCGACTCCTCTTCGGCCCGGAAAAGCCATTCGGCTGTCCGGGCTATGACGCTTATCCGGTTCCGCCAGTTTTTCGCAGATTCAACAGCGCCTTTTTTATCCGCGCCAAAGGCGGCGGCGCTTTCGGGGAAGAGGAAAAGAACCGCCTGGGACACGGTTTCTTCAAAGGCTTCCTTGTTAAACCATGTCGTCTCGTCAAAGCGGTTCACGCCCAGAATACGCCTGAAATCGTCTGCTTCATAGTTCTCAAGGATAAGCGCCGCCGCCAGTTCCCGGGCGCCTGAAGCGCTGTGGAAAATACCGGGATCTTCGGCGCAGGTCCTGGCCAAAACCGCCCGGGCCAGGTCCGCCGTGCGCTGGGCCTCGTTTTCCGGAACTCCCAGTTTTTCCCAGCATTCCCGCAGCTTTCTGACCAGATGCCAGTGATCCGCAAGCCGGGCGGCTTCGGCGCCGGTGGAACCCCCGCCGAGTACGGAACGGAGCAGGGTCAGGGCGCCGTAGCCCAGAATCAGGGCGGGAGCTTGGGGTTTACGGGCGAGGGCTTTTGCTTCGGGAAAATCCGCCAGCCGGATCAGGCGTTCCGTCCAGGAAGCGAATTCTGCCCAGACCGTTTCAGGAGGCAGGGGTTCGTATGTTTCCCCGGCCTTAAAGGCGGTATACCCGCCTTTGACTCCGCCCAGGTACTTCGCCGCAGTTGCGGCAAAGGCCAATACCGGCTCCCTGAAAAAGTCGATGAACTCCGTCTTCTTCCCCTGGATATTCTTATCATCCGTTTTCGTATCAGGAAGCCGGGTAAAGAAGCGGGAGAGCTGTTCCATACGCTCGTCCTTGAAAAGCCGTACAAAGGGGTCGTACAGTCCGCCCAGGTAGATGTCCTGCATCGCCGCATCTAAATCCTTTGCCCCCCTGCCGTTGAGCTCATGATTAAGCCGCGCCCAGCGGCCGTCCCAGCTTCCCGGTTCAGCGCCGGGAAGGTCTTCAACTTCATAGATATCCATAAAGACCTGGGTTTCGTAACCGTTGAGCGCTGCAAAAAGGCCCCGCTCGGCCAGATCCTTGGAAGACCGCACAAACCACATCCCCGACCGCTGTTCCCTGAAAACCGTAAAGTACCGGGGCTCGCTGTGGAGCGAAAGGGCTTCGGAGAGGGAATTCTGCCGGAATGTCCCGTCTTTCCGGGGGATTGCTACGGCCCCCTGGCGTATCCAGCCTGAAGAGCGGGAATAGGCGTTATTGTAGAACACCAGGGCCATCTCTCCGCCTGAACGGTTGGAATAAGCGAAAACATTTTCGTTAATGTCCCCTTCAGGGCCCGCCAGGTCGTACAGGCAGAAGTCGGCGCTTCCTGAGAAGATGTGTCGCTTCTTCATAAGAGGGAAGATCTCCCGCTCGTGGCGATCCACCAGGTACTGATCGGGCTTTTCGTCTTTATAGGAACGGCGGTACTCCATCCCGTACTTTTCCTCGAAGCCCTCGATCTGTCCATGGCCGAACATGGGAAGCCCCGGCATGGTTACCAGAAGCGTGGCGATGCCGAAGTACTTGTCCCCCTTGCCGAACTGGGCGACAGCAGTTTCCTCATCAGGATTATTCATAAAGTTGACGAAGCGCTTGAGCACTTCAGGATCAAACTCCAGGGTATTTTTTATAGTAGCCCGGTACTTGGCGTTTTCCTCATTTTTGAGCATGTTCATAAAGGCTGAATTGTACACCCTGTGCATGCCCAGAGTGCGTACGAAGTAGCCTTCCATCATCCAGAAAGCTTCTGCCAGCAGCAGCGTGTGGGGGGCTTCTACAGCACAGCGGTCTACCACTTCCCGCCAGAACTCGTTGGGGATACGGCGGTTGAACTCCGCCCCGGTTATGGCGTGTTCGGAACGGCTCGCAATATCCCCGCCGTGGCCCGGTTCGGGATACCAGAGCCGCTGGATGTGCCGCTTGGCCAGGGTCATAGCCGCGTCAAAACGTACGATAGAAAACTGCTGGCACACGCCGATGATGGTGCGGATCACCCCCTCCCTTGCTTCGGGGTTGAGAAAGTCGATCTGGGCAGTGTCGTTCCAGGGCATAGAGGTGCCGTCGTTGCCGTGGTAGATGTACCGGGTGTCCCCGGTATTGAAGTCCACCCGCTTGAACACCACCGCCGCATCGGTACGGTTGTAATAATGATCTTCAAGATAGAGGCCCACGTCCTCGCGGTTAGAAAGGTTCCCGCCGTTAAAGGTGTAAGCAGGGAAGGGGGGGTAACGAAGCTGGAGGAAACGGTCCGGGTGTTCCATCACCCAGCGGCTGTCTAAGCCTGTGTGGTTGGGCACCATGTCGGAACCCAGCCTGATGCCGCGGCGGAAGCACCGATCCCGCAGGTTTTGCAGCCCCCCCCAGCCGCCTAATTCCCCGGCGATGTCATAGTCGTAGAGGCTGTAGGCGCTGGCAGCCGCTTCGGAGTTGCCGGTCCATTGCTTCACGGTTTTGCTGGCCATGCTCCGTTCCCATAGCCCGATGAGCCAGAGACCCGTAAAACCCCGGCGGCTAAGTTCGTCCAGTTCCCCGTCAGGTATCTCATCCAGCCGGGTAATTTCACGGCCGTATTTTTTTGAAAGCTGGTAGAGCCAGACCAAGGTACTTTTAGCGATAAGCACTGTCCGGGGCATCCATTCCTGATCCGGCGAAAAATGTTCGTATTCATTCTCCATCCAGCCGAATTCCAGCACCTGCGCGGGACCGGGGCCTCCAAAGGAAGGCTTTTCCTCTTCTTTGATAACATCCAGGCCCGTAAGAAGCCGCCCCATAAACTTACCGATAAGGAGCCCCCAGCGCTTCCGCATATATTCCAACTGGCCTGAAAGGGAATCCGGGCGGGCCAAAGTCGGCGCCCTGAGCAGGTCCCACAGGTTCATGCCTTCGGATCCGAAAGGGGGAAGATCCGCAAAATGGGCCTTCATCTCTTCGATAGCCCCGAGGTAGACGGTTTTTTCCGCCAAATCCGTATCGTCAAAAAGGAAACGGAAACTCTTAAACGCAGGGTTAAGATTCGCCAGCGCCAGAAGCAGCAGTTCTTCCAGGCAGAGGGCGCGGCAGCTTTCCCCGCCGTCCTGCCCCTTCAGGTACTGATCCACTGTGGATTTCCCGGTGTATACTTCTTTAGGCGGGAATTGGCCGCCAAAAGTATGCAGCATATCTTTGGTATTTTTGATCCCCAAATTCCGTTCTATCCGCTCAAGGGAGGTGTTAAAAACGTCAGGCTGTACCTGCTCCCGGTAAAGGGCTGCCATATAATGAAGAATTTCATCAATAAGCCCCAGGGCATTGAGCTGTCCGGCTCTGACCAGCTTCTCCGGCGCCCTGGCCGGGTCCACCCGGGCATTGAGTTTTGCGGCAAGAGCACGGGTTTGCCGTATATCCAGTAAAACCACGTTCCCGGTAAGGGAAAAAAGGCTGTCTTCCAGACCGCATTCCCGGCGCAGGTCCTCACGAATATGAAATTCCATAAGCGCCTGCCGTTCCGCTGCGCGCCGGACTGTTTTTGCCGGGTTAATGTTTTCATATTTGGAAAGGGATATTTGTATTTTTTTCACTTTCTTCCCCTTGTTTAGGAACTGTTTTCCAATATACTCTAGTATATTATAGAAAAAAGAAAAAAGACAGAGTTTCATAATGCTCTCTTTACAATACGCCCCAATTCCCGTTAAATTGTTTCTATAATGAAGAAAATCTCCCTTACCGGAATCAAGCCCACCGGGGATCTCCATATCGGCAACTACTTCGGAGCCATCAAGCCAGCCCTTGCGCTGACCGCCGATTATGACGCCCGGTATTTCATCGCCGACTATCACGCCCTTAATATCATGAAGGACCCCCATGAACTGGCCGCCAACATCCGGCAGGTAGCCGCCTGTTGGCTGGCTGCGGGGCTGGACCCGGAGAAGGTCATCTTTTACCGCCAGAGTTCCATCCCCGAAACCTTCGAGCTTTCCACTATGCTTATGGCCTTTACCGCCAAGGGTCTTATGAACCGGGCCCATGCCTATAAAGCGGCGGTCCAGGAGAACAACGAAAAAGAGGGCGATCCCGATGCGGGGGTCAACATGGGGCTTTTTACCTACCCGGTGCTTATGGCGGCGGACATTTTCCTCTTTGATTCCGATGTGGTCCCTGTAGGGAAGGATCAGGTGCAGCATATTGAGATGGCCCAGGATATAGCCCAGGCGGTGAACGCCAACTATAAACAGCCGGTCCTCAAGGTTCCCCAGGCGGCGGTACAGGAGGCCGTGGCGGTGCTCCCAGGTTTGGATGGCCGGAAGATGAGCAAGAGCTACGGCAACAACATCCCCCTTTTCTGCCCAGAAAAAACCCTGCGTAAGCTCATCATGCGGATCGTCACCAATTCCCAGGGGGTAGAGGAACCCAAGGACCCGGATTCAAGTCTGATCTACCTTTTCTATAAACTTTTCGCCGCTGCGGGAGAACAGGAGGCCCTCGCCGCCCGCTACCGCTCCGGGGGCATGGGCTGGGGAGAGGCCAAAGAAGAACTCTTCCGGGTGATGAACCGGGAACTGATCCCCTTGCGGGAACGTTTTGACGCCTTTATGGCCGATCCTGCGGGGCTGGACAAAATCCTCGCCCAAGGCGCCGAAAAGGCCCGCCCTATCGCAGCCGCCACGGTGAACCGGTTCCGAAAGGCGGCGGGGATCGATAGCTAATCCTTTGGCGGCGCCTTATCATAAAAGCGGATCAATTTCTTAAAAAACTATAATTTCTTAAAATATTACAAAAAAGGTTGCCTTTTCCCTGGTATATCAGTATTTTAAATACAAGCTGGCTTACTGCCGCCGTATGGCGGGAGTATTTTATCTAAGGAGTTTATCTCCATTGAACAAAATTACTAATAATGTCTCTGAAGTTCTGCACCGTATCAAGGTCAGGCTGTACCCGAACTATTTGCCGGGAGTTTCAGGCGCTTGTATCGCCAGAACCAACAATGAAGCCGCCCTTTCCATAGAGGACGTGTGCGCCGCTGCCAGGAATAGGGGCGGTTTTACCGGGAATTACGAGGATCTGGTCAGGAACGTTAAGGCTTTCTTTGACGAAGCGGCCTACCAGCTCGCGGACGGCTTTGCCGTCAACACCGGTTGGTTCTCGCTGTACCCCAAAATCGGCGGAACCTTTTCCAAAACCGGGAAAAGTACGGATCCAGGTAAATACAAAGTGGATTTCGCCTTCCGCCCTCTTGGGAGACTGCGGGAACTGGCGGACAAGATAGCCGTTGAAATCGAAGGGCTTGCGGATGTAACGGGTTATATCGGTGAAATTCTTGATATCCGCAGCGGCGGTGTTGACGGGCTTCTTTCCCCAGGCGGAACGCTGGCCATTATGGGATGCAAGATCAAGATTGCCGGAGCCCACCCGGACGTGGGAGTCTGGTTCTACCAGGAGGCTTCGAACGCCAAGCCCGTGAAGGTGACGGAAAACCTCAGCGAGAACACCGCGAACAAGGTGATCGCTACTATTCCGGCGCTGAAAAAGGGTTCAGCCTGGCGCGTGCGTATCATCACCCAGTTTACCAATGGTACCCGTATGCTCAAAACGCCCAGAACTCTTGAACATTCCGCTTTATTGACAGTAGCCTAAAAAAATATAAGGCTTGGCAGGAATTCTTGTCAAGCCTTGACGGGGATCTGCGTCAAACCTTGGCAGGAATCTCTGTCAAGCCTACGCAGAGGATGCTGCGCAGCCTTGGCAAGAAAAGGCGTAACCGCCGGATGGTTCCCCTTTTATCTAGGGAATATCCCTGCGCTCATCATGCCCCTCCAAAAACCCGGCGTACCGCTTCCAGATAACCGTAGCCGTAGAGATCGTCAGGTTCGAGATAGCTCGTTTCGGTCCACTCGTTCCAACTGTTTATGGTAATAAGCGGCGCCTGATCGGGGTGGGAATCGGCATAGGCCTTTGCCATGCGCAGGGCCTGTTCGATGTTTTCGGGAGTGTTGTCCTTTACCACTCCGGCCCGCTGGGCGCTGAACCGGGGGTTATTGTCCCATCCAAGGGAAATATGGGGGAAATAGGGCGCCACGGCCAGCTTTTCCAGTTTTTTCCATTCAGCGCCTACATCCTTCAGTATATCCGGGTAACTCCGGTCTATATCCGCGAAGTGGACAAACTGGTAATGGGTGATGCTGTCAAATCCCAAAGCTTTGATAAGGCCGTAGGCGTCTACGCTCTTGCCGCCGTCCACGCCGGAGACGTTCAGGGATTTTTCGCTCCACATGGTCATCTGAAGATGCAGCCCCTC
>JAISZE010000078.1 GCA_031269405.1 Treponema sp.
ATAAAAGACGTTGGTGAAAAAGTAACGCAAAACCTGGGAGATTTGACCCAGATTCAGTACATAGCCCTCAAAGAAGCGGGCTTCAACCTGGAACTCCAGGCGTTTATCAACAATAAAGATGAAGGTGAGACTGATGAGACCGGCCCGGTATTTGATGAGGACGATGATTATCCGGTAGCCCTTGAAGGTCTTACTGTTATGGTAACTGCTCCGCTCCTTTCTATTGATAAGACCCACGCCTTTGAGCTTGCTCACTGGGACGGGGAGGGTAAATTTACACTGGATGTACCAGGGGAGAAGACGTTTATTAATGGTCCTGGCAGCCGCGAGATGGTCAAAATTGTGCCTAACCAGGATAAAAACCTAAATGAAGGCGATACTATCCTTGATGTTGAGGCTAAAGCCTATAATACCGACTCTATAAATAATGAGCTTGTTCTCATGGTAGACCCCCGCCTCCCTTTAACTAAGGCGTCTCTGGTCATTGCCATGGTCCCGTCCCTCAACATCGAATGGGGCGGCGCACAGGTCAAAGGCTTTTACGAGATAGACGACGTTGCGGACCTTACCGAAGACCTGGAAGACGATCTGCTGGAAGACATTGGCCGCATCGGCATTGACGGTATAATCCCCCGGTTCTACCTGCCAAAAAGCAATGTTTCGGTAGATGTTGATACCAGCGGCAATACTAGCCGAAAGGACCTGCTTGAAGGCGCCACGATTAATCTTTCGGCGGAATATACCACCAAGGGGGCTGTGGAACAGCCTGTACCCATCCTTTCCGGCGCCGCATTTACCCCTACTCCTGCCAGCGGCTTTAGTGGGTTTCAGGAGTTTCTTGACGATCATACGGGCATATCAGAGCCGGATTGGGTGTATGAGGAGGCTGCAGCCAACTCCCTGCCGGTTTCCCGGCTTCCTCTGGGCAAAGAAGTTGCCGATACGCTGGTAAATATCATCAATAAAAAGCCCCAAACCCTAAAGCTGCACTATACGATAACCCTGGCTGAGGAGCTGGTGGGTGTGCAACCCCCGGGAAAGGATAACGCCGTCATAATCAATATCCCCCGGCCGGAACTGCTCCTGGAAGTCCCCATGAAGCTCAGGCTGAAAAAACCAGCCAACGATCCCGACGATCCCGCCGGTTATGCCAGGCTTGATCTTACCCCCTTCCTGGATGAATACCTCCCGGACTGGCAGGAGGTGCTGGAAGTAAAAGAAGACGGCAAAACCCTCCGGCAGAAGATCGAAGACCAGGGGGTAACAAATCTTTCGGCAAAGGTAACCGTCAGCGCCTCGTATACCAATACCATAACCAGCGGCGCCGAGGCCTGGGTTACGCTCTGGGAGAAAAAAGACAACGGGGAAAAGGGAGACCAGCGTCTTCCCCCCCAGCGGCTTGCGGTGAACAGCGGCGCTGGGACTTCTTCGTTCTCCTTTGACGCCGGCTTGGCGGATCTGGAGAAAAACTACAGGGCCGAAGTTGAACTGCGGCTTCCGATCGTATCGGGTCAAGACTACGGCATCCTTGAGGTTAAGCGCGGCGGGACATTCGAGCTAATACAGGTCTCCGCGACGGTTGCCGCCAGCGTAACGATAGAAAAAGACCTTCCCTGGAGCAAAAAATGAAAAAAACCGGTGTTCTGTTGTTTTTATTGAGCTTTTCTTCCCTGGTTATGGCCTGGGAAATGCCCCCCCGGTTTTTTGAGGTAGCGTTTGACGCCGAATTCGGCGCGGACAACAGTTATCTCAGCCTGGGGGATTTTTTCAACGCGGCCCAAACCCTCGCCCTCGATTTTGACAGCCTTGGGAGCCGGGAGTTCAGCCTGGACTTTGCCGCAAAGGGGAATTTCGCCCTGAATGTGCAGGCCAGGGGCAAACACTGGATCGGCGTGGGCCTGTATACCGGCTTTGACACCCTCGGGTTTTTCGCCATCCCCGAAGACGCTATGGGCTTTCTCTTCCGGGGCGGCAATTTGTCCAACCTTGAAGGGGGTCTTGAACTTGGGGGCAGCGTATTTGCCGATACGGGCCTCAAGACTTCGTTCAGGGCCGGGAAGTTCCGTTTTGCCGTTAGTCCCGCCCTGTATATTCCGGTGCTCTACATGCCGCGGCCCGATATAACGTACCGGGTTACCAGCACGAACCCGCTGAAGGGGGTGCTTCACGCGGACGCCGTGGCGTATACGGCTGTTCCGGTAAACGATGATTTCCTGAATTCTCCGTCTTTCACTGCCGATGATGCTTCCAACATGCCCAGGGGGGTCGATCTTTCCGTGGATGTTTCCTACGGCCTTTTCTCCTTTCTGGATGTAGGCGGTTCCGTGAGCCATATTCCGCTGTACCCGGCGTACATGCAGTACGGGGCCAGGGTTGACAAGACCTATGTCATCAACGAAAACGAACTGGACCTGAACGATCTTCTTGACGGGGGCCTGGGCGGTATCATCTCTCCCGAACCCAGCGAAGACGATCTGGAATACTTCTCCGGCGCGCACAAGGCGGTTTTCAGGCCTCTGCGTTTTGCGGCTTATGCGTTTTATAAACCTTTCAAAAAGGACTGGCTGGCCCTTAGGCCCTGGATCGGTTTTTCGGCCCTCACGGTGTACGATTCGGCGTGTTTCAACTTCGGCCTGGATTTCCAGCTCAAACTTGTCAATATGCTGAACTTCCACTATGCGTTCAGCCTTATGGAGAAGGTCTGGCAGAATAAGCTGGCAATAGGGTTAAACTTGAGGCTCCTGGAGCTGGATGTAGGCGCAGGTTTCCGTTCACGGGAGTTTACCGGGGCCTTTACGGTCAAGGGCTTCTACGCTTCGGTCGGCATGCGCCTAGGCTTCTGATTTCAGGTGTATATGCCGATAATAGGCTATGGGGAAAGTGTCGCTCAGGCAGGCTATGGACTGTAAGCCGATTTTGAAAGTCGATCTGTTTTCGTCCCTCCTTAAAGGGGAGCAGGAATATGCGCTCTCCCGTTCGGGGTTTTTCCAGCTTCGGAAAGGGGGCTGCTTGTTCACTCCGGGGCAGAAAGCGGAACACTTCTACATGCTTCTTGAAGGGTCTCTGCGGGTATTCAAGCCCCGGTCCGGCGAAAACGAGGAGGATGAAATCGCCAGGTTTACCGCAGGGGATACTATCGGGGATTTCGATTTTGCCCGCCGGGGCGACTACGACGCCTTTGCCGAAGCTATGGAAGACTCAACCCTGATCATGTTCCCTGCCTTCGGCCTCACGATAGATCAGCTTGCCCTGGAAGCTCCCCATACAATTTCCAAAATCCTTCTTTGTTCTATTATAATGATGACAGGGCGGATAAAATCCACCAGAAAGATCGTCATGGAAAACATGTCCTGGGTACAGGAACTCCACCGCAAGGCATACGAGGATCCCGCTACAGGGCTTTGGAAACAGAGTTTCCTTACCGACGAGATCAACAGGATCCTGGAAAATCCTATGGCCCTTATCATGCTAAAGCCCGACAAGTTTAAAATACTGGTAGATTCCAGGGGCCACGGCGCCGGGGATGACGCCATGGTGCACATCGCTATGATACTCCGCAATATTGCCCGCCGTCAGGGAAGGGGCTGGCCCCTGCGTTTCAAAAGCAACGAAACAGGGCTGCTTGTCAACAAATGCGGCGCCGCCCAGGCGGAGGCTATAGCCCAGGCCCTGAGCGCGGCTGTCGGTTCCCTGCCGCCGGTTCCGGCCCAGGGGGATATTCCCGCCTTTTCCTTTACCGGAAGCATCGCCTGGGGGGTCTGGCCCCAGGATAATACAAGCTGGGACGGCCTTTTCCAGGGCGTTTACTCCCTTCTCCTGAGTACCTGGAAAGACGGGGGAAGCAGGATAGCCCGCTACAGCAGGGAAGGCGCTTCATGAAAACTGAAATCCTGCTGCCCCAGGGGCCTGTTTCTCCGGTTAACCATCCGGTGCTGCTCAATTCGCCCCTCTTTTCCGGCATGAGCGCCCTTGAATTCAACGCTATCGCCGCTTTTCTGGAGCCGTTAAGGGTGAAAAAAGAGGACGTAGTCTTCCGTGAAGGGGATCACGGCGAAGACATGTTCATCCTCATTTCAGGCAAACTCAGCGCTTATGTAAGCCAGTCGGACGGAACCCAGCGCTGGGTGTTCGAGATAAAGCCCGGGGACTTTTTCGGCGAAATGTCCGTTATCGCCAATGAACCCCGGTCCGCCACGTTGACTGCCAGGGAAGACACGGAAATCATGGTGCTCCAGGGGATAGATTTTTACCGTATTGTTTTTGAGCACCCCATGATGGGGGTCAAGATGCTTTCTTCTATCAGCCAGGTGCAGAATAACTGGCTGAATCAGACTTCCAGGCACCTTTTGGACCTTACCCGGTGGGGCGAGGCGGCTAGGCGCCGGGCTATTACCGATGAGCTTACGGGCCTTTACAACCGCCGTTTCCTGGAAGAATCCATCAGAGACCGTTTTGAACAGGGCTCTGTGGGAGTCAGGACTATATCCCTTCTCATGCTGGACCTGGACCGGATCCACGAGATCAACGAGAAACACGGTCCTCCTGCGGGGGACAAGGTTTTTATTGCCGTTTCCGAGATACTCCGCTCCTGTACCCGTGCGGGGGACATTTGCGCCCGTCTGGCGGGGGACGAATTCGCCGTGCTCCTCCCGGATACCGGGGAAGACGACGCCCGCAGCATAGCCGAGCGGATCCGGGCCACTGTGGCGGACCGGAGCATCCTGGTTCCCAGAACCCCTGATGTGATAGACAAGGTGGAAATCCGTGTCCGTACCAGCATCGGCATAGCCATTGCCCCTATCCATACCAATACCCGTGAAGGTCTTATCCTGACCGCAGATGAAGCCCTCCGTAAAGCCAAAGATCTTGGCCGCGACCGGGTGGAAATGGCGGAATAATGCTGCCTCCCGCCGCAATGATCCCGAACCGCCGCCGCCAGCGCTTGTTTGCGGTTTTTTTTTCGATAAATCGCTTGAATTTATCTGTTTCCCTCTTGATCTTTTTTTTTCTTTCTGATATTTTTAGGTTCCCTGTCTATTGATGCGGGTTAAATTATGCCGACGCAAGTGCGTGGATTGAAATAGAGGAGTTTTTTGTTCATGCCTACAATTAATCAGCTGGTTCGTTTTGGACGGCAGCAGGTTGGTTCCAAAACCAAGTCCCCTGCGCTTCGTTCATGTCCCCAGAAACGGGGGGTCTGTACTCGTGTAATGACACAGACCCCTAAGAAGCCCAATTCGGCGCTAAGGAAGATAGCCCGTGTCCGGCTTTCCCATGGTACCGAGGTAACCGCTTATATCCCCGGTATCGGGCACAACCTCCAGGAACATTCGGTGGTTCTGGTAAGAGGCGGACGGGTTAAGGACCTTCCTGGGGTCCGTTACCATATCATCCGGGGTACCAAAGATACCCTGGGTGTGGAAGACCGCAAGCGCGGGCGCTCCAAGTACGGCGCTAAAAAGCCCAAGGCCTAAGAGGGAAGTATGGGACGCAAAAAGAAGACCGTTGACCGGGGCATTGCGCCGGATCCGAAATATAATAGTATAGTGGTTTCCAAGTTTGTAAACCGCATGATGTGGGAAGGCAAGCGCTCTGTAGGGCTTAGAATCGTACACGGCGCTCTGGAAATAATCAGCCAAAAGGCCGAAAAAGAGCCCCTTGAGGTGTTCCTTAAGGCGCTGGACAACGTTAAGCCTGTTATAGAGGTTAAATCCCGGCGTGTCGGCGGCGCGACATACCAGGTTCCTGTGGAAATCCGGGAATCCCGGCGGGAAGCCCTGGGGATGCGGTGGATTATCAATGCCGCCCGGGCCCGCTCGGGCCACGGTATGGGGGACCGGCTGGCTGCTGAACTCCTGGACGCCTATAACAACACTGGTACGGCTTTCAAGAAAAAAGAAGATACCCATAAAATGGCCGAAGCTAATAAGGCTTTTGCCCATTACAGGTGGTAGTATTTTTTTAAAAAAAGTCCTTTAGGGGCTTTACATAACCGGGAAGAATTGGTATACTGGTTTTTCCTGTAGATCGGTTGTTTAGGCAGCCGAAGGGTTTTTGAAATAGAACCTGGTTTACGTAACCGGGTGCTGATACCGCGCAGCGCGGGTAGCCGGGAGGTGGTGAAGGGCGAAAAAACAGACCTTGATATGTGATTAATGTCCGCCTCCTGCGGACTGAGCTGGCGCGGATGTATCGGTTACCAAACCGATCATCGTAGAAGGCTGATTACGTTTTATTTACGTATGACGCCGGCTTAAACGTTATTGTAACACAATGGCGTTTAATGGGATTCTTTGCAGCCCTTAAACGGCGCAAATGGTGAGACAGGTGGAACCGGACAGTATGATTTCAGGGTTTTTGCCCTGTTTTTTTCCTTCTGTTCGATCCTCTGTAGTATCCAAATCCCTTTTGTAATGAAAGAGCCTCGCTGTGTGCGGGTTCAGGCATGTTCCGCTTTAAGCGGGATGGTGTTAAAACGAGTTTATTTTAGTGTGCCCAAGAGTAAGGAGGACACGTAATGGCTAAGGATAAGTTTAACAGAACCAAGATCCACATGAATGTGGGGACCATCGGTCACGTCGACCACGGGAAGACTACCCTTTCCGCTGCTATCACTATGTACTGCGGAAAGCATTATGGCGACAAGATCATGAAATTCGATGATATTGATAACGCGCCGGAAGAGAAGGCCCGTGGTATCACTATCAACACCAGGCATCTGGAGTATCAGTCAGATAAGCGGCATTACGCTCATATCGACTGTCCGGGACACGCGGACTACATAAAAAATATGATTACCGGCGCGGCCCAGATGGACGGCGCGATTCTGGTTGTGTCCGCTCCGGACTCGGTCATGCCCCAGACCCGGGAGCATATCATTCTGGCCCGGCAGGTAGGCGTTCCCAGCATCATTGTCTTCCTTAACAAGATTGACCTTGTGGATGACCCTGAACTCCTGGAACTGGTCGAAGAGGAAATCAAAGACGTTCTTAACCAGAACGGCTTCCCCGGCGACAAGATCCCTATTGTCAAGGGTTCCGCTTTTAAGGCCATGGAAGCCCTCAACGGCGGCGCCGAAAACGACGACACCAAATGTATACAGGAACTGCTTAACGCGATGGACGAGTACTTCCCCGATCCTGTCCGGGACGCTGACAAGCCCTTCCTGATGCCCATCGAAGATGTCTTCACCATCTCTGGCCGGGGTACTGTTGTAACCGGCAAGGTGGACCGCGGTATTGTCAAGCTGAACGAAGAAGTAGAAATCGTTGGTATCAAGCCCACCAAGAAGACGGTTGTAACCGGTATCGAGATGTTTAACAAGCTCCTGGACGAAGGCCGGGCCGGCGATAACATCGGCGTCCTTCTCAGGGGCATAGACAAGAAAGAAGTGGAGCGCGGCCAGGTTCTTGCAAAACCGGGTTCCATTACCCCTCACAGTAAATTCAAGGGCCAGATTTACTGTCTCTCCCAGGCTGAAGGCGGGCGGCACAGCCCCTTCTTCAAAGGGTATCGGCCCCAGTTCTACTTCCGTACTACCGACATTACCGGTACGGTATCCGATCTAGTAAGCAAGGAAATGGTAATGCCCGGGGACAATGCCGAAATTGTCGGCGAGCTGATCCATCCTATCGCCATGGAAAAAGGGCTCCGGTTCGCTATCCGGGAAGGCGGTAAAACCGTCGCTTCCGGCCAGGTAATTGAGATTATCGAGTAAGCGGTTTTGAGTGATAAAGGCGCTGGGTTTCCGGCAAAGCCAGGGGTCCGGCGCCTGAGTTATCTATGCGACCTCTATTGGAGGAGTAATGACTAAGGAACGAATTCGCGTGCGGTTGCGCGGTTTCGATGTGGAATTAATAGATCAGAGCGCGAAGTCTATCGTTCAAACGGTGCAGAAGGCTGGGGCTAAAGTAACCGGTCCCATTCCCCTTCCGACACGTATAAACAAAGTAACGGTGCTTCGTTCCCCGCATGTCAACAAAAAGTCTCGGGAGCAGTTCGAGATGCGGACCCATAAACGGCTGATCGATATCATCAATCCTTCCCCTGAGGTAATGGATTCGTTGATGAAGCTTGAGCTCCCTGCAGGCGTGGATGTTGAAATCAAACAGTAGAACTCCGGTTTTCCTGTTTGATCAGAATTCCGGTTTTTGGAGCAGATTATGTTAGGGCTTATGGCCAAGAAAGTGGGAATGACCCAGGTTTTCGACGACAGTGGTAACCTAGTTCCGGTAACGGTGATGCGCATCGATCCGAATGTTGTTGTCGCCCAAAAAACCGAGGAAAAAGACGGCTACAAAGCCGTGATCCTCGGTGTGGATGATATGAAGAAGGGAAAGGCAGCCAAGCCCTATGCAGGGCAGTTTCCGGAGAATATACCTCCCAAAAAGACGGTGAAGGAATTCCGGGATTTTGAGAAAGAAGTAGCTGTTGGCGATGTTCTGGGAGCGGAGGTCTTTGAAGGGATCCGCTATGTGGACGTAAGCGGGGTTTCCAAGGGGAAGGGTTTCCAGGGCGTCATGAAACGCTGGGGCTTCAGCGGCGGCCGCCGTACCCATGGTTCCAAATTCCACCGCGAGCCGGGTTCTACCGGGCAGTCTACCTATCCCCACAAAACCTTCAAGAATATGAAACTGCCGGGGCGGATGGGCCGGGAACATGTTACGGTTTTGAGCCTCCTGGTAGTCAAGGTGGATGCTGAGAAACAGCTCGTTATGGTTCGGGGCGCTGTCCCGGGGGTCAACAAGAGCCTCGTGGTTGTCAGGGCCGCGGTGAAGAGGTAGCGGAAACAATGAATTGTACAGTGTATTCCATTGACGGCGCGGAACTCAGAAATATTGATTTGGCGGACGCCGTTTTCGGCCTCCCGGTTAACGAAGACGTGATCTGGTATGCCATCAATAATGAGCTTGCCAATATGCGCCAGGGTACGGCGAGTACCAGGGATCGCGGCGAAGTCCACGGTTCCAATGCTAAGCCCTACAAGCAGAAGGGTACTGGCCGCGCCCGGAGGGGAGACAAAAAATCGCCTATTATGGTAGGCGGCGGTGTAGTCTTCGGCCCCAAGCCGAGGGATTATTCGTATTCCATACCCAGGAAAGCCAAACGGCTGGCGATTAAATGCATACTTAGCCTCAAGGCCCAGACGGACTCCCTCAAGATTATCGAGGATTTTTCCATTGAATCAGGAAAGACCAAGGATCTGGCAGGACTCCTTAAAAAATTCGGCGATCCCCAGCGGACTGTGGTGATCCTCAAGGATGACGATCCAAAGATAAAGCAGGCAGGGAGGAATATACCCTGGCTCAGCTTCCTTTCGTATAACCGGCTCCGGGCTCACGACCTTTTTTACGGCCGCCAGGTGTTGATGCTTGAAACTGCCGCGAAAAACCTCAATGAGTTTTACCGTTCTGAAACTACAGAGGCCGGGGAGGCAGCGCAATGACGAATTATGAACAGATTCTGATCGAGCCGGTTCTTTCGGAAAAGGCCAACACACTCAGGGAAGAGGGAAAATACGTTTTTAAAGTTGATCCCAGGGCGACTAAGATCCAGATCAAGGAAGCGGTACGCCGTCTCTATAATGTGCATCCTCTTTCCTGTACGGTTATGGTAGTAGGCGGTAAGCCCAAACGGCAGCGTTATCGGGCGGGGTATACATCTTCCTGGAAAAAAGCCATTGTGCGCCTGCCCAAAGACGAGAAGATCGGCGTCTTCGAGGGAGTGTAAGGTAAATGGGTATTAAAACATACAAGCCCGTAACTCCGGGCATGAGGGCCTGGCAGAGCCTGGATACTTCCGAACTCACCAAAGGCGCCAAGCCTGAAAAATCCCTTACCCAGGGACGCAAGGAACGGGCCGGGCGCGACAGTTTTGGCCGTATCAGCGTCCGCCACAAGGGCGGCGGCCATAAACGGCTCTACCGTGTTGTGGACTTCAAGCGCGACAAGATCGGTATTCCCGGTACTGTTGCCACTATCGAGTACGATCCCAACAGGAGCGCCAATATCGCCCTTATCAAGTATGTTGACGGCGAGAAGCGTTATATTCTCGCCCCTCAGGGCCTTACGGTAAACGCGAAGATCATCGCGGGTCCCAATGCCCCTATAGAAGCCGGGAACGCCCTTCCTCTGGAGAACATCCCTTTGGGCTTTACGGTTCATAACGTGGAACTCACCCTGGGCCGGGGCGGCCAGATGGTCCGTTCCGCCGGCGCCGGCGCCCTTATCGCCGCCAAAGAGGGCGACTATGTTACCCTTAAACTGCCCTCAGGGGAAATGCGGATGATCTTCAAGAAGTGCTATGCTACCATCGGCGGCGTAGGCAACGAAGATCACATGAATGTGCAGATAGGCAAGGCCGGACGCAAACGCTGGATGGGGATTCGCCCCACGGTACGCGGCATGGCTATGAATCCGGTAGATCACCCCCACGGAGGCGGTGAAGGAAAAAGCAAAGGTATCCATCCGGTTACTCCCTGGGGGCAGCCGACTAAGGGATACAAGACCCGGAAAAAGCATAAGCCTTCGTCCCGGTTCATTGTAAGCCGGAACAAGAAATAGGAGCGCAGGGTGTCAAGGTCCATAAAGAAAGGCCCCTTCATTGAGAAGAGCCTCTACAAAAAAGTGCTGGAAATGAGCAAAGCCGGGGATCGGAAGATGATCAAAACCTATTCCCGCTGTTCCACTATTATTCCTGAAATGGTAGGTGGAACTATTTCGGTGTATAACGGAAAAACCTGGATACCCGTATATGTTACGGAAAACCTTGTTGGCCACAAATTGGGCGAATTCGCACCTACCCGGATTTTCCGGGGCCATGCGGGTTCGGACAAAAAGGCCGCGAAATAAGCGGGCGGATTATGGCAGAGAATAAAGAGAAAACCGGTTACAGAGCGGTAACCAAATACTTAATCGTTTCCCCTTTCAAGATCCGGCCTGTAGCGGACCTTATACGGCGGAAACCCTATACCGAAGCGGTGTCCATCCTTGAGAACATGCCCCACAAGGGCGCCAGGCTCATACGGAAGACAGTGGTTTCCGCAGCTTCCAATGCGTTGAACAAAAACAAACAGCTTGAGGAAGACATGCTTTATATCAGGGAAATAAAGATCGACGAAGGCCCCCGTATGCGGCGGGTATGGTTTCGCGCCAGGGGCCGGGCGGACATGCTCCTCAAACGAATGTGCCACATTACCGTGGTAGTCGATGAAACAGAGAAGGCGGGGAAATAATGGGACAAAAAGTTAACCCTGTAGGGTTGAGAATTGGAATCAATAAAACCTGGGGTTCCCGGTGGTATGTGGATCCCAAAGAATACGCCGATACCCTTCATGAGGATCTTCGGCTCCGCAAGTTCATCCTGGCCATGCCTGAGACCAAAGGCGCGGATATCGCCGAACTGGAGATCATCCGGCATCCCCAGCGGATCACTATTACTATCCATACCGCCCGGCCTGGGGTCATTATCGGGGTCAAAGGCGCCAATATCGAGAAAATCGGCGCTGAGCTTCAGAAGACAGTAAACAAAAAGGTGCAGATAAAAATCAAGGAAGTCAGGAACGCGGACAACAACGCCCAGATTATCGCCCAGAATATCGCCCGCCAGCTTTTGGCCAGGTCCAGTTTCAGGAGGACCATGAAGCAGGCTATCGCTAACGCCATCAAAAAAGGCAATGCTCAGGGCGTGAAGATCCGTCTCTCCGGACGCCTGGGCGGCGCGGAGATGTCCCGTACCGAAGAGGCCAAAGAAGGGCGCATCCCCCTCCATACCCTCAGGGCTGATATTGATTACGGTTTTGCAGAAGCCCATACCACCTTTGGCGCCATTGGCGTCAAGGTTTGGGTGTACAACGGCATGAAATACGGCAAAGAACAGAAGGAAGACGCCGGAGTCCTGGTCCGCAAACGGCGGGACAGGTTCCCCGCGAGAGGTTAGCGCTAATTATGATAATTCGTTTTGATTTGACCTGCGGTTATGAGGCCGCTGGGGAAAGAGGTTAGGCATGTTAAGTCCCAAGCGCGTTAGGCACCGCAAAGTACAGCGGGGGAATATGCCCGGGAACGCTACCCGGGGGAACACTATTGTTTTTGGCGATTACGCCCTGGTGGCTATGGACCGGATGTGGATTACCAACCGGCAGATTGAAGCCGCCCGTATCGCCATGAACCGGCACATCAAGCGGGGGGGCAAGCTCTGGATCCGGATTTTCCCGGACAAACCCTTTTCCAAGAAGCCCGCTGAAACCCGCATGGGAAAAGGCAAAGGCGCTCCGGAATACTGGGTGGCAGTGGTCAAGCCTGGTACGGTGATGTTCGAGTTAGGAGGCATTGAAAAAGCCCTGGCAGAGGAAGCTATGAAACTCGCAGGCGCGAAACTGCCTATCAAATCCAAGTTTGTTTCCCGTTCCGATATGGAACTGGGAGCCTAAGGAGGCGGATTTATGAAGAATTCGTTCAAGAATCTTTCGTTCCCCGAACTTAAGGCCAAGCGGGATGAACTCAGCCGGAAGTACCATGATTTCCGGTTTCAGATGGTTATCGGGCATGTGGATAATCCCCTGCAGAAGCGGACTCTCCGCAGGCAGTTGGCGCGGCTTAACACCCTTATCCGCGCCCATGAACTTCAGGCGGCTCAAGAGCCGGCAGCGAAGAAGGAGTAAACCGTGGCAGAAGAAACCGTTGATGCCAGGACAGGTGAGACCCGTCAGGGCCGCAAGAAAACGTTTGTCGGAATTGTCGAAAGCGATAAGATGAATAAGACGATTGTGGTTTCCGTGCAGAGCACAACGCTTCATCCTTTTTATAAGAAATATGTGGCCAGGATCAAAAAACTGAAGGCCCATGACGAGAAGAACGAAGCCAAAATCGGCGATAGGGTACGGGTAGTGGAATGCCGGCCTATCAGCAAGGAAAAATGCTGGAAGCTGGCGGAGATCCTGGAACGCGCCAAATAAGGAGAACTGGGGAAAATGATTCAGACAGAGAGTTTCCTGAACGTGGCGGATAATTCAGGAGCTAAAATAGTACAATGTATCAAAGTCCTGGGGGGATCCAAACGGAAGTACGCCGGGATTGGGGATATTATTGTAGTGGCGGTGAAAGACGCCCTGCCCACATCGGCCATCAAGAAAGGGTCTGTTGAAAAAGCAGTGGTGGTCAGGATCCATAAGGAATATCGCCGCCCGGACGGGACCTATATACGGTTTGACGACAACGCCTGCGTCATTATCGACGCGGCGCTTAACCCCAAGGGCAAACGTATTTTCGGGCCTGTGGCTAGGGAACTCCGGGAAAAAGGCGATTTTATGAAGATCGTTTCTCTGGCCCCGGAAGTATTGTGAGACCCTAAGGGATAGAGTAGGAGCGGAAGATGGCGGAAAAAGTACAGCATAAATTCAAGCTGAAAAAAGAAGATACCGTCGAGATTATCGCCGGCAAGGACAAGGGGAAGCGGGGCCGTATCCTCAAAATCCTCCGGGACAAGGACCGGGTGATGGTCGAAGGCGCCAATATCGTCAAGAAGGCGAAGAAACGTCGGAACCAGCAGGACCGGGGCGGCATTATTGAAGTTGAAGCGGCGCTCCACATTTCCAATGTGGCCATTGTTTGCAAGAAGTGCGGGCCTACCCGGATAGGGTACAAGCTTGACTCGTCCAAAGAACAGGGGGAAGGTAAAATTCGGGTATGCCGTAAATGCGGGGAGGCGTTATAATGGCTGATTACGAACCCCGGCTAAAAAAGATATACCGGGAACAGGTAGCCCCGGAGATGCAAAAGGAATTTAGTTATTCCACACCTATGCAGATTCCGAGGCTTGAAAAAATTGTCGTGAGTATGGGGGTGGGCGAGGCCCTCCAGAACAAGAAACTTCTGGACGCCGCCATTGACGACCTTACCCTTATTACCGGGCAAAAGGCGGTCAAGACCAAGGCCAGGAAAAGCATCGCCAACTTCAAGATCCGCGCGGGCCAGGAAATCGGCGCCAGGGTTACCCTCCGGGGGGCTATGATGTACGAATTTCTGGATCGCCTGGTAAATGTGGCGCTCCCGCGGGTTAAGGACTTCCGCGGCGTCAATCAGAACGCTTTTGACGGCCATGGCAATTATTCTATGGGAATTACGGAACAGATCATTTTTCCGGAAATTGATTTTGATAAAATTGAGCGCGTTGCCGGACTTAACATCGCCATCGTGACGACGGCGCGGACCGATGCGGAGGCCAAGGCCTTCCTCGCCAAATTCGGCATGCCTTTCAGGAAATAGGGGGTTATTCATGGCAAGAAAAGCGATGATTATTAAGGCGCTCAGGACGCCAAAATATAAGACCAGGAAGGTTAACCGTTGCCGGATCTGCGGGCGCGCCCGCGGTTATTTAAGGAAGTTTGAGATGTGCCGTCTCTGCTTCCGCAAGCTGGCTAGTGAGGGGCTTATCCCTGGTGTTACAAAATCAAGTTGGTAGGAGAATAGGATGAGCGTTTCTGATCCCGTTGCGGATATGCTGACCAAGATCCGGAATGCCGGAATGGCAGGTCATGAAAAGGTTGATATCCCCACCTCCAAACTCAAGCTTGAGATAGTGAAGATTTTGAAGACCGAAGGGTATATCAGGAATTTTAAGAAAGCCAGCCAGGAAGGATCCAATATGATCCGGGTTTTCCTTAAATATGACGATAATACCGGGCCCATTATCCACGGTATTGAAAAAATTTCTAAACCCGGACGCCGGGTTTATACGGGGTACAAAAATATGCCCCGGGTATATAACGGTTACGGAACCCTCATTGTTTCCACGTCCCAGGGGGTTACTACCGGAAAGAAAGCTGCTGAAAAAAAAGTCGGCGGTGAAATTATCTGTACTGTTTGGTAAGAGGTTGTTTATGTCGCGTATCGGAAAAATACCGGTAAAGATTCCGAAAGGGGTCAAAGTCAGTTTCTCTGGCGATGTGATGAATGTTGAAGGTCCCAAAGGGAAGCTTTCCCAGAAGTACCATCCTATCATCAAATTCGAGGACAAAGGCGAGGAAATTTTTGTAAGCCGGGATAACGAGGAAAAGCAGACCAAGGCTTACCACGGGCTTTACCGGAATCTCCTCAACAATATGGTTACCGGCGTTTCAACCGGATTCAGCAGATCCCTCCTTATTAACGGTGTCGGCTACCGGGCGGAAGTCCAGGGCAAGCTTCTGGTACTGAGCCTCGGCTATTCGTCGGATATTTATATGGGCATCCCTGAGGGTATCCAGGTAACTGCGGATGCTAACGGCAAGATAACAGTCAGCGGTATTGACAAACAGAAAGTAGGCGAACTGGCTTCCCAGATCCGCAAGCTCCGGCTTCCTGAGCCTTACAAAGGCAAAGGCATCCGGTATGAAAACGAACAGATTAGAAGGAAAGTCGGAAAGTCCGGCGTTAAATAGTTTAGCTATTTGACATAGAAGGAGTAGGATGTAAACCATGCTGCGAAAAATGCTTGAAAAGGACCGGAAACGGCTCAAGAGAAAGACCCATATCAGGAAATACATTTCCGGTACCGCAGAGCGGCCCCGGATGACCGTGTTCCGAAGCAACCGTTCCCTTTCCATCCAGATTGTCGATGATACCAAAGGTCATACCATGGCCTCGGCATCAACTCTGGAAAAGGAACTCAGGAACATCAAAGCTAACGTAGAAGGCGCCGGTCAGTTGGGCGAAATTATGGGCAAGCGGTTGCTTGAAAAGAACATCAAGACCGTGGTTTTTGACCGGAACGGATACTTGTATCACGGCCTGGTAAAGGCCATGGCTGACGGAGCCCGGAAAGCCGGGATTCAGTTTTAGGGGGCGGGATGGAAAACGCGCAGGACAGAGACGAAGGAAGAACCGAGGGCCGCAGGGGCCGGGATCGGGACAGAAACCGGGACCGGGATTCAGCGGACAAAGAATATGTAGAGAAATTGGTAAAGCTCAACAGGACCGCCAAGGTCGTTAAGGGCGGACGCCGTTTCTCGTTCTCGGCGCTTACGGTAATCGGCGATCGGAAGGGTAACGTCGGCTTTGGTTTCGGGAAGGCTAACGATGTCTCGGAAGCTATCCGCAAAAGTATCGAGAAAGCCAAGCGGAACCTTGTGCCCCTGCCGGTAAAGAACGGAACCATCCCCCATGAAATCGAGGGGACCTTTAAGGCTTCCCGGGTGCTGCTTAAACCCGCATGTTCCGGTACAGGAATCATCGCCGGGGGTCCGGTGCGGGCAATCATGGAAGCCGGGGGAGTCACCGATGTGCTTTCCAAGTCCATCGGCGCTTCGAGTCAGTATAATGTTGTGAAAGCCACTTTCAACTGTATTAGTAAGATGCTGGATGCCCGGGGGGTGGCCAAGAACCGTGGCAAGTCTCTCAAGGAATTTTGGGGGTAAACCATGGCGCAGAAGATCAGGATCCGGCTTATCCGGAGTACCATCGGTTCCCTGCCCAAACAGAGGGCCACAGTCCGCGCTCTGGGTTTGAGGAAAATCGGCTCGTCCACCGAACAGGAGGCGAGCCCGGCTGTTCTTGGGATGATTAAGGTTATTACCCATATGGTCTCGGTGGAGGAAATAAAGTAATGCAAGATTTTGATTTGCACGCCCCTGAAGGCGCCAATAAGCGGAAACGCATAATAGGCCGCGGCCAGGGTTCCGGCAGGGGTACGACTGCAGGCAAGGGCAATAAAGGCCAGAAATCCAGATCCGGCGGGAAAACGTATATCGGTTTTGAAGGCGGTCAGATGCCCCTTTACCGGCGTCTTGCGCAGCGGGGATTTTCCAACTATCCCTTTAAAAAAACTTACCAGGTAGTAAACCTGGGGGAAATAGACAAGCGTTTTAATAACGGGGATGTTGTGGATGAAGCCGCCCTGGCAAAATGCGGGCTTATCAAGAGAACCGGCCCGGTAAAGATACTGGCTAATGGGGAACTGGGCAAGAAGCTTACCGTCAAAATCAGCGCCCTTTCAGCGTCAGCTAAAGAGAAAATCACCAAAGCCGGCGGCGAAGTTACTGCCGGAACCGCCGCCGAATCTTCCGGTAAATAGGGAATATAGAGATGGCAAATCCACTGGTCGGTATCTTTAGAGTAAAGGAACTCCGGGAACGGATCTTCTTCACCGCTCTGATGCTGATTGTTTTTCGTATCGGCGCAGTAATTCCTATCCCGGGTATCAATGTCCGGGAACTTAACGCCTATTTTCTTTCCCAGGCGAATTCCGGGAATGCTATTATTGACTATCTCGACTTTTTCGCCGGCGGCGCTTTTTCCAACTTCTCGGTTTTTATGCTAGGGATTATGCCCTATATCTCGATGTCGATCATCATGCAGCTCCTTATCATCGTTTTTCCTAAACTGAAGAAGATCTCCCAGGAAGAAGGGGGGCGGAAAAAGATACAATCCTACCAGCGGTTTGGAACAGTGGCGGTCTGCCTGATACAGTCTTTCGCTGTTACCCAGTACGCCCAGAGTATTTCCCGGCAGGTGGACAACCTCCTCTCTATGAGTCTGGTTTCGTTTACTATTATCGCCATGATCACGGTTACCACTGGGACCATGTTCCTTATGTGGGTAGGCGAACAGATCACCCAGCGGGGTATCGGGAACGGGATTTCGCTGCTCATTTTCGCCGGTATTGTGGCCCGGCTGCCCCAGGCGGTGTGGGAACTTATTGGCCGCGTGCGGAGCGGCGATCTTAACCTAGTGTTCGTGGTGGTAGTGTTCGTTATGTTTGTAGCCGTAGTCGCCCTGGTGGTCTTTGAACAGCAGGGGCAGCGGAAGATCCAGGTGAATTACGCCAAACGGGTAGTAGGCCGCAGGATGTACGGCGCTCAGAATACCTACATCCCTTTCAAGATCAACCCCTCGGGGGTTATTCCGGTCATTTTCGCCTCTTCCATACTTACCTTCCCGCTCCAGATAGCTTCGACTATAGGCGGGAATATTCCGTGGCTTGCGAGGCTTTCCCAGATTCTGACCCCTAGGGGCTGGCTTTACAACGTTCTTTACGTGCTGCTTATCATTTTCTTCGCTTATTTCTATACCCAGGTCAGTCTTAACCCTATAGAAATAGCTAAAAATATCCGGGAAAACGGCGGTTCCATTCCGGGGATACGTTCGGAGCGTATTGAGGAGTACCTTACCAAGATCCTCAACCGCATCGTTCTACCAGGGTCTTTGTATCTGGCGATTATCGCGGTGCTGCCTACGGTGATTCAGTATTTTTTCAATTTTCCTTCGTCTATTTCCTATCTTATGGGAGGTACTTCCCTCCTCATCATGGTAGGGGTTGACCTGGATACCATGAGCCAGGTGGAAGGGCTCTTGAAGATGCACCACCACGAGGGATTGACCAGGAAAGGAAGGCTCCGGGGGCGGAACCTATAGACGAATTACCGGAAATTTGCTATAAGGGATAGTTACCCCGCAAAATAGGGGTTTTTAAGGGAGTAAAGGATGAAAGTCCGGACAAGTGTAAAGCCAATTTGCGATAAATGCAAAGTCATCAAACGGAACGGGATTATCCGTATTATTTGCCAGAACCCTAAGCATAAGCAGAAGCAGGGTTAGGAGTTAGTATGGCGCGTCTAGTGGGGGTGGATCTCCCGAATAAACACGTGAATATCGCGTTGACGTACGTTTACGGAATCGGCAGATCCAGCGCCGATAATATTTGCGCTAAGGCTAAAATCGATCCCATGCGGATGATTAACGACCTTTCCCAGGAAGAGTTGAATGAACTGAGGACCATCCTGGAAAGCGACTACAAAGTCGAAGGCCGTCTCCGCACCGAGATTGCCCTGAATATCAAGCGGCTCATGGATATAGGTTGCTACCGCGGGCTCAGGCACCGCAAGGGTCTGCCTGTCCGGGGCCAGAGAACCAGAACCAATGCCCGTACCCGGAAGGGCAAAAAGAAGACTGTTGCGGGTAAAAAGAAGTAGCGTTTAAGATCCATGTGGTTTTAAACCTTAACGCGGGTTGGCGCCAATCAATCTGCATATTTGTTGTTTGGAGGAGAGTGTGGCTGGTACTATTAAGAAGAAGAAAGAGAAAAAGTCAGTATACGAAGGAAATGTCTATATCCAGGCGACCTTCAACAATACTATCGTAACTATTACCGATCTCATGGGGAATGCCGTTTCCTGGGCCAGTTCCGGCGGACTTGGTTTCAGGGGTGCCAAGAAGTCCACCCCTTTCGCGGCCCAAACGGTTACCGAAACCGCCGCCCAGAAAGCCATGCAGGTAGGACTTCGGGAAGTCCATGTTTATGTTAAAGGTCCCGGTATTGGCCGGGAATCGGCGATCCGCCAGCTAGGCGCTTTGGGGATTAAGGTAAAATCTATCAATGACGTTACCCCAATACCCCACAATGGTTGTCGGCCCCGGAAAACCCGCCGTATATAGCGTATGTACGGTACAGCATAAGGAAGAAGGAAAAATATGGCAAGATATACTGGTCCTGTATGCCGGCTCTGCCGGGCGGAACAGAAAAAGTTGATGCTCAAAGGGAATCGTTGTAAGAGCGATAAATGTCCCATTAATAAAAAACGGCCTGCTCCCGGAAAGGATCCCAAGCTCCGGCCAGGCAAACGTTCCGATTACGGGCATCAGCTCCGGGAAAAACAGAAGCTCAAAAGAATTTACGGCATGCAGGAGAAGCAATTCAGCCTCTTTTTCGAAAGAGCCCTGCGTATGCCCGGCATCACGGGTGAGAATCTTTTCGGCCTGTTAGAACGGCGGCTGGATAATGTGGTCTATCGTCTGCGCTTTGCCGTCAGCCGGAACCAGGCCCGGCAGATTGTGCTCCACGGACATATCAGGGTAAACGGAAAGCGGGTCGATATACCCTCTTATCTGGTAAAACCCGAAGATACGGTAGAAATAGAAGAATCCAGCAAAAACCTGGTGATTATCAAGGATGCTCTCAAGGAATTCGGAAAATCCGGGGTAATGCCCTGGCTTCAACTGGATCCAGATGGCATGAAAGGAAAGTTCCTTGCAGTCCCTCGGCGCGGAGATGTTACCGACCTTGCGGACATCAAGGAACAGATGATCATCGAATTGTATTCAAAATAAGGAGAACCCATGGCCCGTAAGAACCTTCTTAAAGGATTCAAACGTCCGAAAGGCATTACCTTCGAGCATGGTGAGCTTAAGTCTAATTATGGTAAATTCACCGCCGCTCCCTTCGAACCGGGTTTCGGAACAACAGTTGGGAATACGTTGCGCCGGGTCCTTCTTTCTTCCATTCAGGGATATGCGATATCGGCGGTTAAAATTACCTCGTACAATGATGAAGGGATAGCCCATGTGGTATCCAGCGAATTCGAGACCATCCCGAATATCCTGGAGGACACTCTGGAGGTCATCAATAACCTCAAACAGATCCGGCTCAGGCTTTCTGATGATTTGGAACAGGAAGTTTTCACCTACGAGTGGTCCGGCAAGGCCGAGATAAAGAATGGCGATTTTGCCCGTACCGGACAGCTCGAAGTGCTGAATTCCGGACAGCATGTGATGACCCTTATGGATAACGCCAAACTGGAAATCAAAATCCAGGTGGATTTGGGCAGGGGCTATATACCTTCTGAGGCCAATGAGCGTTATGTGGAAGAAGTGGGGACTATTCCGGTGGATGCCATTTTCTCGCCTGTAAAAAAGGTAAAGTACGCCGTTGAACCCACAAGGGTAGGCCAGCGCAGCGATTATGATAAGTTAGTCCTGGAAATCTGGACCGACGGGACCATCAAACCCGATGACGCCCTGGCTGAAGCAGCAAAAATAGCTAAGGATCATTTTTCCATATTCATCAATTTTGATGAAAATAATCTGGGTATTGATGAGGACTCCGATGAAATTGATGAGAGGATACATCAGATCCTCAATACCCCTGTGGAAGAACTGGAGCTTTCTGTCCGTTCATCCAACTGCCTCAAGAATGCCAATATCAAAACCATCGGCGAATTGACCCGGAAGACCGAAGACGATATCGCCAAGACCCGTAACTTCGGGAAGAAATCCCTCCAGGAGATCAAGGAAAAACTCAAGGAGTGGAACCTCAATCTGGGGATAACTGACATGAATCTGCTTAAAAACGCGGTCAGAGTTACTCCCCAAAAGGAAGCAGAAGATGAAGCATAGGAGAGGCTTTAATCCCCTGGAACGAACATCGGCCCACCGGAAAGCCCTGCGCCGTAATATGGTTACTTCCCTTTTCAGGTATGAACGAATACGGACTACCAAGGCCAAAGCTCTGGAAATTCGCCGCAGTGCCGAGAAACTCATTACCCGTGCGAAAGTGGACACTGTCCACAACCGCCGTATCGTTTCGAGCCGCCTTTTTGATGAAGGCATTGTAGCCAAGCTTTTTACCAACATCGCTGTCCGCATGAAAGAGAGGCCCGGCGGTTATACCCGGATCCTCAAACTCGGGGAACGGCCCGGGGACGCTTCGGAAGTCGTTATCCTGGAACTGGTAGATTACAAGCTGGACACAGGGGATTCCGAAAAAAAGGCAAAGAAGGAAGCCAAGAAAGAGGCTAAAAAAGAAGCGAAGAAAGAAGCCGACAAAGAGGAGAAGAAGTAGATGTCTAAAGCCCACAGAGGTAAGGGGATACGGGAATTAGCTTCCCATGGCCGGGGGGAATGTCCGGTGTGCAAAAGGAAAAATATCAAGATATTGTACGAACAGGAAGCTGGTGAGGTTAAGGTGAAAATTTGCAAAACCTGCAAGGCTGCCATCAAACATGGCAAGAAAAGCGTAATAGATACCGCCGGCCAAGCCGCTCAGGCCTGACGGTCAAGCCAGATCTGAATACCCAGGCCTGCGGCCTGGATGAGGGCTAGAATCAGAAAGGTACTGCCCATGCCTAAATACTGGTAGCAGAAGCCGCCTCCCAAGGTGCCCGCTGCGCCGCCAAGGGAAAGGAAAATCTCGTGGAAAGCCATGTTTTTCGCGGGATTTTTTTTATCCGCCCCTGCGTGGAATATGCTGTTGTTATAGCAGCCGGCGTAGCAAAAGCCTACACAGAAAGCAATGATACTATACAGGACTATCCCTTTTTGAGCTATCAAAAACATGAGGGACGCCGCCGCAAGGGCGCCTTGGAGCGCAAAAAACCAGCGCCTGTTAAAATGCCAGAACGTAAACCTGGCGAAAAACGTAAAGGCTATGAGCCCCGCAACTCCCCTGAAGAGGAGCACCATGCCTGCGGTTTTTTCCGTATAGCCCAGCGCGTCACGTATAAAAAGGGGGACCACGTTTCCCAAAACCCCGATGAACATAGTGCCGCAGAGCCCGCTTATCCATCCGCGGATTTTAAAGGACCGTATTGTTTTTTCGAGACGGTTTGAGCGCTCTGCCCCGCGGGACTGCTTGTTCTCTTCCCTGCGGCCGATAGTATTGTCGTTCCTGACGCTTTCGGTAAAAAAGATCAGGAAGGCCAGTATGAAAAGGGTAAGGAATAGGCAGAGAAACACAGTGATAAAAATCCCTGCCAGGCCGTGGCGGTAAAGCCCCCCTCCTGCCAGCGGCCCTGCGAGAGAGCCTCCCATCCAGGCGCGGTTGTACCAGCTAATATCCCGGTTAAGCTCCGCCTCGGTCAGGCCCTGGGTGAACCAGGCCATGATAGGGGGCCAGAAGAACCCGGTGTAGCCCTGGATGAGGCACCAGGCAGTGATGGCCGCAGCGCCTGAGGAAGCCAGGGAAAGGAAGACAGCGCTCAGGAAGCAGCAGCCCGTAGCGGAAAGGATGATGTATTTTGGCTTCGCCCTTCCGCCGAAACGCTGGTAGAGATTACAGCAGAGGAAATAGGCCCCTGTTCCCAGGGTCAGGGAAGCGCCCACCTGGCCGGCGCTGAAACCGAAGCGATCCGCAAACAGATAAATAAGGGAAAAAGAAATTATGGTGTTTGCAAGACAGTATATAAAAGCGCAGATAAACAAGGTGTTGTTTCTGCCTAAAGGCGGCTGTTTCACAAGAGGGCGCACATGGAATATGGTAGCGCAATACTTGATGTACAACAGTCAACGACAAGCGGATAATCCGCGTCAGTTTTCTGTAATTTCTGTAAAAGGGTTGCTGAGCAGAAGATCCTCTCCCATAAGGGACCTTGCGGAGTTGTAAAACCACGCCGCAGTCATTTCGGGATCCCCGGTTCTTTTCCAGTGCTTTTCCGCCAGAGCTTCGGTGTATTCCTGAAGGGGGCATATCACAAAACCTGTGCGGTCTTTTTCATAGTGGCTGATGAGCGGTATAAGCCCGGCTTGATCCACGGTTACGGCAGTTTCTGTTTTTTTTAGCCGCATATACATAAGGCCGCCCAGGAGGGCCGGTTTCTCAGGCCGTGCGTGGGCAGAAATAAAATTGCCCAGTGAATAAAAGCAGTAAAGGACGCCGCCGTCGGGCCTGGGGATGCGGGACAGGGGCTGGAGTACATGGGGGTGGTGGCCGATAACCAAGTCTACCCGGCGCAGAGCGAAGAATTCCGCCAATTGTTTCTGTACCGCAGAAGGCTCCTCCTGGTATTCATTTCCCCAGTGCATAGAGACCACAAGAAAATCGCAAAGGGGCCTGAGGGCATCGATCTCTTCGGCCATCTTCTCCGTATCAGCCAGGGAAACAAGATAAGATTTGTTTTTTGGAAGAAGAAGGCCGTTGGTGTTTTCCGTATAAGCGAGGAAACCAACACGGATATTGTTTTTTTCAATAATAACCCTGCGGGACAGGCGGTCTTCTTCCGACCGGTGGATCCCTGTATAACGAATTCCGGGAAAGGTGTTCCAGTAATCCATGGTTTCCAGGATGCCTGCCTCGCCCTTATCCATGATGTGGTTAGTAGCGTGGTTTATAACATCGAAACCCGCTGCAACAAGGGCCGTCCCGGCTGCCTGGGGGGTATTGAAAAGCGGGTAACCGGAAAAGGCTGGGCCTTTACTCAGCACGGTTTCCTGGTTTACAAAGGCTATGTCGGCTGGTTCTATGTAAGCCTTGATACGCGAGTAGATGGAATCGAAACAGTACGTGTCATGGTTGAAGAAAGCCTTTAGGATAGGCTCCTGGTAGAGGTTGTCCCCTGCGGCAACAAGGCTAAGGTAATCAGGCGCAGGTTCCAGGGCTTGTGCGGGGGCCGTTTCTTGCGGCTGTGGAACCGGGGCTTCTTCCCTGTAACTGGCTGCGGCAGACCCGGCGCAGGAGAAGAGGAAAGGGAGGATGATGAAAAAGAAGGCAATACGGATACCCATGAGGATCCTGAATCTGTTTTTTAGACCCATCGGTTTCTTCTTATCCTTCCTGTCTTTCCTGGTATTGCCAAAACTGGCTGCTACTGTTACTCAAACCACAATTTTGGGGCCTCTCCTCCCCATGACCAGGGCGCGTTGGAGCTGGAGCCGAAAGACCAGCGCAGCGTTACTGTCCACCATGACTTTTCCTGGGTATCCTGAATCGGTACGGTGCCGCCGTCCGGGCCTGTAACATTGTTCGACGGCGCATAAACGGGATCAAAGACCATCCCGCTCTTCGCGTAATTATTGCTCAATGTAACACCTGATTTAATATTGACGATTCTGCCCCTGGATGGGTCAGCGCTGCCGGTGGTAATGCCTGAGTTCAGGGCGGCGCAATTGTTCACCGCCCCGGTAGTCCCGGAATTAACCAGGCTCAGTATGCCGCCGGAATAGGCCCCGGCCGCGCCGTCGGCGGTTAGTTCGCGTGATGAAAAGCAGCGGTTAATGGTAACGCGGCTGCCGCTTGAAGCGTCTCCCGCGCTCCCGATGATGCCGCCCGCGTGCGCCGCGCCGCCCTCCGCA
>JAISZE010000111.1 GCA_031269405.1 Treponema sp.
GGGCTTTCCGGCGGTGGCTTCTTCTCTTGAGAGACTCCGGGAAGAGGACGGCCTCCTTATCCTTAATAAACCAGCCGGTATAACGGTTCACGGGCCGGGCAGCCTGGACGAGCAGGTCCGGGCCTATCTCGCGCCCAGGCTCCCGCGTTCCCTCTCCTTCACCCCCGGCCCCCTGCACCGGCTGGACAAACCCTCGAGCGGCGTTATCGTCTTTTCCACGAACCTCGAAGGAGCCCGCTATTTCAGCGCCCTCCTCAGGGACAGGACTATAGGCCGTGCGGTAATACGCAAAACCTACTTGGCTGTTACGGACGGGACGGTGGAAACAGACGAAATCTGGGAAGACGCCCTATTCCGGGACCGGGGCCGGAAAAAAACCTGTATTGTTTCCCAGCCGGACGACGGGGCCGCAACAGGCGCAAAAGCCAGGCCGGCTCTGACCAGGATCACCCCCATCGCTTCAGCTTCCGGGCGCAGCTTTATCAGGGCGGAGATAGAAACCGGCAGAACCCACCAGATCCGCGCACAGGCCGCGGCCCACGCCTTCCCCCTTTCAGGGGACGCGAAATACGGGGGCAGGCCCTTTTCGGGCGGAAAATCCCGGCCAGGCGGGTTTTTCCTCCACTCCTGGATTCTGGAATTCCCGCTTCGTCCCGAAGGGCCCATGGTGCGCGTAGAAGCGCCGCTGCCTGAGGAATTCGTCCGGATGATACAGGAGATCTTCGGCCCCGGCATGGCGCGCTATATTGACAGGACCCTCAACATCGTCCAAAATTTTCAGTAAAACCAGATAAAGGAACAGTTATGGCAAAGATTCAAGTGTTTTACGACTACGAATGCCCCTTTTGCAAACGCGGATACGAGGCCCTGATGGAACTGCTTCCTGATTACCCGGATTTGGAAGTAGAATGGCGGCCTGTGGAAGCCCACCCCCGTCCTGAGGATCACCCGCCTCATACGGACCTCTGCATACAGAGTTACTATATAGCCAGGGAACTCAAGGCCGACATGAAAGCTTTCCACGCCGCTATGTTCAGGGCCGCCGCAGCGGAACGGCGGGATGTGGAAAAACCCGAAGTTATCGCTGAAATCCTCAAAGGCATCCTTGAGGGCGGCAAAATCACCGCTATCCTCGGATCGGGCAAATACGCCTGCCATGTCAAAGAAAACAACGACATGGCCTACGAAACCAAGGGGGTCTGGTATGTTCCTGCCTTCAGGGTCCTAGAATACGCGCATAAAGGCCCCCCTCCGGTACTGGACGCCAGAGGCGGCGTCGGGGTCAGTAAGGATGAAATAAAAGCCTTTCTGGACCAGGCAAGCGGGAAATAGCCGGTTCGTACTACCCCGGAGCATCCGCTGTTAATCTGTGTCCTGGCCCAGGTAGAACTCGGCCCATACGGGGTAATGGTCGCTTACATCCGAAGGCTTGATACCGAGGCTTGAAAAATCGTATTCCTCGTCAAATGGCAGTACCCCTCTGGCGGAGGCGTAATCTTCCCTTGCGGTATTGGTAATGATAAAACGGTCGTAGGTGTTGGACCCTGGGGCGGGGGTGGTATCCAGATCGTTGGTGATGATGATTTCATAATCCCTGGAGGGAAAAACCGAGGACAGAAGGGCCTCGTCATAATAGGATCCGTCGGCGTTAAAATCCCCCAGGATAAGAACGTCCTCTTCGTCAAAGTAGTTCTTAAACCATGCGGCTGCATCAGGAAGGGCGCTGATTTCCGCAGACGCCCCACGGGGCCGGATATGGTTATTGATGAGTATAAAGTCAAAATTATCCCTTGCGGCGAAATAAACCCCCAGGGGCTCACGTTCAAAGATGTCCTGGGGATCCGGGTACACAACGGTTCCAAGGACTATGAATTTTTCAGTATCGTAAATGACCCAGTACTGTTCCCTGGAAATGGACCTGCCTTCCCTGGGGCCAAGGACGAAGGAAAACCTTTCAGGAAGCAGGGCCATAAACCGCTCCACAGGCTCCACGGAAACCGAACGGACCTCCTGGATCGCCGTTATATCCGAGCGGGACACAATATCCGCCAGTATAGAGGCCGCTTCGCTCTTTCCCATCTTCGCTGTCCCGAAGATCCGGATGTTAAAGGAACTGATCCTCGCTGTTTTAGCGGCCCCTTCTTCAGCCGCCAGCCCAGAGGCGCCGGGGAAACAGGCGAAGAAAAAAAGAAGGACTGTAATGCGTGCTAAGTTCAACGTGGACCTCCCTTGTCCGGGGAAATTATATCGCAAAGGGAGCTTTAATGGCAGGCAACCCGCCAGGGGGGCCGCAGGGGTTGGTGGTTTGTGATATAAACCCGGTAAACCACGGACTGGCTTAGAAGGTATTACCATACATTTTTACGCCTCATTGATATACCATACACCGAAGACTGTCTGCATCTGATCGGCGATGTGTACCGGTATTGCCTATGACGCTTCACGGTATATGGATTGGCCATAGATTCCAGCACGGTGTTTTATACTTCCATATAGAGGCTAGATATATTCCATACCGGCGCTTATAGAGCGCTGACAGTTAAGCCGCTAAAACTGACAGATGTTTTATGGTATAATACCCATTATAAGGTGAAAAACCTGCGGGCCTGGCTGCAGCGCATACGGGGGACCAAAAAAAGGAGCCTCCAACTACGCCGATAGTTGCCCGATAGTTGCGCGTTGCCTCATGAAAAATGTTACCGAAAAGAGACCATGCCTCAAATAGAAAATGTTACCCAAATGGCATAAGTCGTTGTATTACAAGGAGTTAGGCGAAGGGCTAATTCTAGACAGGATAAAGAGTTACAAAGAGGTTCAAAGACCCTCTGAAATCCTAAATAAGCATATTTTAAGTCTAAATCTATACAGGAATTAGACTTAGGGCTTGTCCCTAAATAATTTCCCTCTGAACGCCGATATAGAACCAGGAGGGGAAAATGAAACAACAGCACTCATGGGAAATAACCGATGCGTTTTGGGAAGCTGCCAAGCCGTTAATACCCAAAAGAGAGCGCAAGGCCGCCAGGGAATACCGCCGAAAACCAGGCGGAGGCCGCCCCGCCATGGACCCCCGCATCGTTCTGGAAGCGGTTTTCTATGTCTTGCGTACCGGAATCCAATGGAAGGCGCTGCCAAAGGCGTTTGGAGCGGCAAGCTCCATCCACCGGTATTTCCGGTTTTGGTGCGAACAGGGGTTTTTCCAGGCCCTTTGGATTGCCGGACTGGAAAGCTATGATGAAGCCGACGGCATCGACTGG